>CAZMHG010000007.1:0-20691 GCA_964565975.1 uncultured Ilumatobacteraceae bacterium
AGATGCGGGCATGCAGGCCGCTGGCGAAGGTGTCGTCGGGGATCGCGATCATGCACGTGTCGTTGCGCCCGATGGTCATCTCGTTGCCGACCGCGTAGCTCGCGCCGCGCAGGATCTTGGGCTCGACGATCGCCAACCGGGCGACGTGCCCGTCCTTGCCGCGCTTGGCGGAGGGCTTGTCGTCCTTCGGCGGGCGCGGCTTGGGCCCTCGGGCGGCGCGCCCGCCGAGCAGGTTGGCGGTGTGATCGCCGACCGGGCGCGGCGCTGGCGTGGTCGGCGCAGCCGGCGAGAGCGTCCCGGCGGCGGGATGGGTGTGGCTCTGGGTGCCTCGCTGATGGGCTTCGCTGTTGCGCAGCTCGCTCCACACGGCGAACAGGACACGCACGAAGAACAGGTAGAGCAAGGCGAGCAGGCCGTACTTGAGGACACCGAGGAGATCCTCGGTGGCGGCGACGATCACAGGGCTTCGAACCTCAGATGCGTGCTCCCGACGCTGAGGATGTCGCCGTCGTTCAAGGGTGTGTCGTCGCCGACCCGCATGCCGTTGACCAACGTCCCGTTCGTCGAGCCGAGGTCGCGCACGACGAACGAGGCGCCGACCGAGCGGACCTCGGTGTGCCGCCTGCTGACGTTGGGGTCGGTGAGGGTGACGTCGCAGTCGGGGAGCCGGCCGATGGTGACGACCGGGTGGTCCAGCGCGATGCGCACGCCCGACGGCAGCACCAGGCTGCCAGGACCCGTGCCGTCGACGCCCTCGCGCATGCGCGACGAGACGTTCAGCCGGCCGGGCTTTTGCGTGTTGTCGGTCTCGACCTCGATCTCGACCGGCCCGAGGAAGTGGTATCCCTCGGAACGGGCGTAGGTGCGTACCGTCTCGGCCAACTCGCCGTTGAGCACTTCGGCGATGTCGGCGATCGCCTCGTGGTCCTTCGCGCTGAGGCCGATGGTGAACGAGTTGGGCACGATGCGCCGCCCCTTGACATCCACGCTGCGGTGGTCGTCCATCTCGCGCAGCAGCCGACGCCCGATCTCGACCGGAGGGACGCTGGATCGTGAGCCACGGGAGAACACGCCCTCGACCATACGCTCCAGCGACCGCTCGAACCCTTGCAATCCCACGCCTGCCAGGGTACTTGCGTGACCCGGCCCCGCCCGGGCAGCCCGCTCGTCCGGGCCCGGCAGCGAGACCCTGCCGCGGCGACGTGAGCTACTTGGCTAGTTCGGCGTCGATCGCCTCGGTGACCGACGGATCTTCCGGCGAGGTGGTCGGCGCGAAGCGGGCGGCGACGGTGCCGTCGCGGGCGATCAGGAACTTCTCGAAGTTCCACAGGACGTCAGGATCGGTGGTCGGCTGCATGCCGTAGCCCTTGAGCTGCTCGCGGAACGCCTCCTTGCCGGCGGCGGTCGGCTGCTGGTGGGTGAGCTCGCGATACAGCGGGTGCTGTTCGGCGCCGACCACGCTGATCTTGCTCATCACCGGGAACGACACGGCGTACTGCGTGGAGCAGAACTCGGCGATCTCCTCGTTGGTCCCAGGCTCCTGGCCGGCGAAGTCGTTGGCCGGAAAGCCGAGGACCACGAGCCCGTCGGCATCGCGTGACTCGTACAGCCGCTGCAGCGCTTCGTACTGCGGTGTGAGGCCGCACTTCGAGGCGACGTTGACGACCAGGATGACCTTGTCGGCCCAGTCGGCGAGGGCCGCCGTCGTACCGTCCATGCGCTCGAACGGGATGTTGGCAAGTGTCGACATGTGGCCTCCTGTGACCGTGGGCGTCCTGTGACTGTTCGCCGTCCGGCCGGCCGGGGGCCGGGCCGTCGTGGCTCGTGCCGAACCTAGCGACTCCGGCGGCGTGTCCCGCACGGCGCGATCCGGGGCACGGACGAGTCGGTCGCCGTCGACCGGGGTAGGTTTCCGGCCATGGCGCTGAAGCGGATCCGGATCCCGCTGTTGGAGCAGCTGATCCACCGCGACGTGCACGGGCTCGGGGAGAACGCGATGTCCCGACGCACGCTGGACCTCACGGCGCGCACCGAGCACGACGACCACGTCGTGCACAGCGTGTGCCCGTACTGCGCCGTCGGTTGCGCCCAGAAGGTGCACGTCCGTGGCGGCAAGGTGACCCACATCGAGGGCAACCCGGACTCGCCGATCTCCCGCGGCCACCTGTGCCCGAAGGGTGCCGGCAGCACGCAGCTGGTCACCGGCACCCATCGGATCCACGAGGTGCTGTACCGCCGCCCGCATGGCGACGGCTGGGAGACCCTCGACCTGGACACGGCGATGGACATGGTCGCCGACCGGGTGCAGCGCACACGTGACGCGACGTGGCAGCACGACGACGAGCACGGCCGGCCGCTGCGGCGGACGATGGCGATGGGGATGCTCGGCGGGTCGACCCTCGACAACGAGGAGTGCTACCTGCTGGCCAAGTTCTTCGCGATGATCGGCGTGCTGCAGGTGGAGAACCAGGCGCGCATTTGACACAGTTCCACGGTCCCCGGTCTGGGGAACTCGTTCGGACGTGGGGGATGCACGTCGTTTCTGCATGACCTGCCCAACTCGGATTGCGTGCTGATCCTCGGGTCCAACTTCGCCGAGGCCCACCCGGTGGGATTCCAGTGGGTCATCGAGACCCACGCTTCTCGCGCACCAGCTCTGCCGCCGACCTGTTCGTGCCGATCCGCGCCGGCACCGACATCGCCTTCGTCGGCGGGCTGATCAACTACGTCCTGGTCCACGACCGCTGGTTCCACGAGTTCGTCAGCGCGTACACCAACGCGACGTCGCTGGTGTCGCCGGACATCCGGCTGCCCGACGATCTCGACGGGCTCTTCAGTGGCTGGAACGTGGAGACCGGCGAGTACGACACCGATTCGTGGGGGTACCAGACCCATGCGGCCACCAACGACGGCCCGGATGGCGCGGCCGACGACGACCACCATCACCTCCGCCACCTCCACCTGCGCCACGGCGCCGGCCACGCCCGCGACGGTGCCGGCTCGGGCCCCGCACCGCGTGAGGTCAAGACCGACCCGACGATGACCGACCCGTTGTGCGTGATGCAGCTGCTCAAACGGCACTACGCGCGGTACACGCCGGAGATGGTCGCCGACGTCTGCGGCATCCCCGTCGAGCTGTTCGAGCGTGTCGCCGACCAGTTCACCAGCGCCAGCGGCCGCGAGCGCACGGCCTACGTCTGCTACGCCGTCGGGCTGACGATGCACAGCAAGGGTGTACAGAACATCCGCGCGCTCGGGGTGCTGCAGCTGCTGCTCGGCAACATCGGCCGCCCGGGCGGCGGGATCCTCGCCCTGCGCGGCCACGCCAACGTTCAGGGGGCGACCGACCTCCCGGTGATGTACGACAGCCTGCCCGGCTACATGGCCCGCCCGCACGTCGCCGACACCGATCTGGCCACCTACCTCGCCAGGGTCCGCCCGGCCACCGGATGGTGGAGCGAGTACGGCAAGTACATCGTCTCAATGCTCACGGCGTGGTTCGGCGAGCACGCCACCGCCGACAACGACTTCGCCTTCGACCACCTGCCGCGGATCACCGCCGACCACTCGTTCATGGTGCAGATCGCGGCGATGGCCGACGGCGCGATGCAGGGCTACTTCGTGATCGGCGAGAACCCGGTGTCGTCCAGCGTGCACGGTGCGTTGCAGCGTGCCGCGTTCCGCAAGCTCGACTGGCTCGTGGTGCGCGACCTGACGATGATCGACACCGCCGAGTTCTGGCGAAGCGGCCCCGAGTACGCCAACGGCGACATCGACCCGCTGGACGTGGCGACCGAGGTCTTCGTCTTCCCGGCCGCGTCCCACGTGGAGAAGGAGGGCAGCTTCACCAACACCAGCCGGATCCTGCAGTGGCGGGACAAGGCGGTCGACCCGCCCGGAGCCGCCCGGTCGGACCTGTGGTTCGCCGACCGGATGATGCAGCTGATCAAGCAGCGCTATGCCGGCTCGACCGAGGACAAGGACCGCCCGATCGTGCACGGCCGGTGGGACTACCCACACGACGAGTTCGGCGACCCGTCGGCGGCTGCGGTGCTGGCCGAGATCAACGGCACCGATGCCCACGGCAATCCGATCACCTCGTTCACCGAGCTGCGCGACGACGGCTCCACCAGCGCCGGCTCGTGGATCCACGCCGGGGTGTTCGCCGGTGGCGTCAACCAGGCCGCCAATCGCACCGCCGCCACCACCACCGAGTGGGTCGGGTTGCAGTGGGGCTGGGCGTGGCCGGCCAACCGCCGGAACATGTACAACCGGGCCTCGGCCGACCTCGACGGCAACCCGTGGTCCAAACGCAAGGCGTACATCCGGTGGGACGCCGACGCGGGTCGATGGGTCGGACCGGACGTTCCCGACTTCCCGGTGACCCTCGCCCCGTCGTCACGTCCGCAGCCGGGTGCCACGGGGATTGCCGCGATCGGCGGCGACGACCCGTTCTTCCTGCACTCCGACGGCAAGGGTTGGCTGTGGTCGGGCGACGCGCTGCGCGACGGGCCGCTGCCGACGCACTACGAGCCGATCGAGAGCGTCGCCCCGAACGCCTTGTACCGCCAGCAGAGCAACCCCGAGCGCATCGAATGGGTTCGTGCGGACAACCCGTACCACTGGGCGTTCGACGACCCGCGGTACCCGTTCGTCGTCACCACCTATCGGCTGACCGAGACCTTCGGTTCGGGTTCGATGGCCAACCGCAACCTGCCGTGGCTGGCCGAACTGCAGCCGGAGGCGTTCTGCGAAGTGTCGCCGGAACTGGCCGAGCTGCGCGGTCTGGTCAACGGCGGGTGGGCGGTGATCGCCAGCGCCCGGGCGGAGATCGAGCTGCGCGTGCTCGTCACCCGGCGGATGCGGCCGCTGCGGCTGGCCCACGAGCGCGTCGCCCACCAGATCGGCATCCCCTACCAGTGGGGTCCGGTGGGCATGCTCGAGGGCGCCAACATCAACTCGCTGTTCAAGTTCAGCGGCGACCCGAACGTGACCATCGAAGAGTGCAAGGCGATCACCGCCGACATCCGCGCTGGCCGCCTGACCGAGCAACGCACGGTGGTCACCGACGGCCCGCTGCGCCCGGCACCGGACGGGACCGCGCCGCGCGGCGACGTGTACGACGGCGAGCGGCCGCTCGACCGCCACGGCATGCGTGGCGGCGCCGACCAGGTGGATCGGCCATCATGATCGGTGTGCCCGACCGATCGACGCCGGCGCCGGCCCTCGGCGGGCCCGTCGTCGGAACCACGACGATGACCACCGCCCTCCCCGAGCTGGACATCCGGCCCGGAACGGCCTACGGCTTCTTCGTCGACACGTCGGTGTGCATCGGGTGCAAGGCCTGCGAGGTGGCCTGCAAGGAGTGGAACCAGCTGCCCGACGACGGTTTCGCCTTCACCGGCCGCTCCTACGACAACACCGTCGAGCTGTCGGCGACCACCTGGCGCCACGTCGAGTTCGTCGAGCGTGACGTCGCCAAGCCGACCCAGGTCGTTGGGTTCGACGAGCCCTTCGCCTGGCTGTTCCACGCCGACTCGTGCAAGCACTGCGTCGTGTCCGGCTGCCTGGACAACTGTCCGACCGGCGCGCTGGTGCGCACCGACTTCGGCAGCGTGCTGGTCCAGCAGGACGTGTGCAACGGGTGCGGCACGTGCGTGGTCTCCTGCCCGTTCGGGGTCATCGATCGCCACCCGGTCGACGGGCGGGCGTGGAAGTGCACGATGTGCTACGACCGCCTGCAGAGCAACATGATCCCGGCCTGCGCGCAGACCTGCCCGACCCAGTCGATCCGCTTCGGCGAGCTCGCCCAGCTGCGCGAGTTCGCCGACCGCCGTCTGGCCGAACTGCACGGAAAGGGCGTGTCCACCGCCCAGCTGTACGGCCACGACGCCCTCGCCCAGCCGGGAACCCAGGGGTTGCACGCGTTCTCCTTGCTGCTCGCCCCGCCCGAGGCGTACAAGCTGCCGCCGAACCCGGTCGCCCCGGCGCGCACGGTGGCCGAGAGCTGGACCTCCATGGGCAAGGCGCTGGTGGTGATGGCCGCAGGGGCACTCGCCGCGGCGCTGTTCGGACGGGCGTCGGGATGAGTGGCCTCGACCGGGAGATGTTCCCGCACGACGGGCGCAATCTCGATGCCGGCCTGGCCGACCTGGCCGGCGAGGGCGTGGGCCTGCGCGTCGACCCGGCGATCGACACCACGCCGCCGCCGACCGTGGTCCAGACGGCGCTGTTGAAGGTGCCACGCTGGACGTGGGAGGTGCCTGCCTATCTCGCCCTCGGTGGCATCGGCGGGGCATCGGCGACGTTGACCGCGGCGATCCACGCGGTCAACGGCACCCCGGCGCGCCGCTTCGTTCGTTCGGCGCAGCTGCTCTCGGCGGTGGCCTCGTCGGTGGGTGCGGGGCTGCTGGTCGCCGACCTCGGCCGACCGGAGCGGTTCTACAACATGATGCGCGTGTTCCGCCCGTCGTCGCCGATGAACATGGGCGGTTGGGTGCTCGCTGGGCAGGTCGGCAGCACCTGGGGTGCGCTGGTCAGCGGCCTGCTGCCCGGGCGTCTGTTCCGCGTCTCCAACGTCGTGCTCGGCGGCGTGTCCGGGGTCCTCGGCCTGCCCCTCGCCGGGTACACCGGTGTCCTGCTCGGCTCGACCGCCAACCCCGGCTGGCACACCGTGCGCCGCGAGCTGCCGCCCCTGTTCGCCTCGTCGGCGACGTCGGCGGGCTCGGGCGCGCTCACGTTGTTGCCGGCGCCGGCCCCGTATCGGCGGGCCGCCGAGGTGTTCGGCATCGCCGGTCGGGCGGCCGACCTGGTGATCGGCGAACGGGTGCGCCATCGGCTGAAGCCGTTCCCGGCGACCAGCGCCGCCTGGCACACGGCCACGGCCGGGCGTCTCGATCGTGCAGCCACAGCGGGCACTGCAGCGGCGCTGGTCCTCGGCGTCGCCGGGCTGCGCCACCCGGTGGCCCGTCGTGCGGGTGCGCTGTGTGCCGTGAGCGCGTCGTTCACCCAGCGCTTCGCCGTGTTCGAGGCAGGCAAGGCCGCGGCCAACGACCCGGCGACCGTCTACGAGACGCAGCGCACCGTCAGCCCCGGTCCGGCATCGGGGGCCTCGGCGTCGGCCACCGCGACCGCCACCTCGGCGTGATCGAGGAGCACCACGAGACGATCGGCGAAGGCCGTCCCGATCGCCTCGCCCACACGCACGGCGGTGGCCGCGTCCACGTGCGAGTACGGCTCGTCGAGCACCACGGTCGAGTGCCCGGCCAGGGTCCCCCGGACAGCAGTGCACCGTTGCGACCGACCAACCGGTCGAGGTCGAGGTCCAGGCCCACCGCGCCGAGGGCCGCGCGCAGCCGTGACTCGTCGGCATCGGCGGCGCCGATGCGCAGGTTGGCGGCCACCGTCGTGTCGGCGATCCACGGCTGCTGGTCCACCCAGTTGACCCGGGCGCGCAGCGCCGGACCGTCGATGCTCGCCCGATCGTCGCCGTCCACCCGGAACACGTCGGCGTCGTTCGGGCAGTAGTTGATCAGCGCCGCGGCGACGGTCGACTTGCCGGCGCCGCTGGGGCCGCTCACCTGCAGCACTTCGCCGCTACCGCCGCGCAGCCCGATCGGGCCGATCGTCGGCGCCGACGCGTTCCACCTGGCCACCAGGGCACGCACGTCCAGGCCGCGCACGTCGCCCGCCGTGCGGTGGGCATGCGCCGCGGCGGCCGTCTCCCGGGGCAGTTCGAACAGCTCCTCGATCCGGCCGCCGGCGACCACGCCTTCGGCCCACCCCTCGGCGCTGTCGGGTGCGGTGGCCGCCAGTTCGAGGATCGCCAGTGGCCACAGCAGGAGCACGCCGACGGCCGGCCGGCCGAGCGTCGTGCCTGCCAGGAACCCCGCGGTTACGGCGACGGTGACGAGCGGCGCCGCGGCGGCGAGCGCTGCGCTGATCATCCGTCGCCGGGTGCGCGTGGCGAGCAGCGCGTCGATCTGCCGGCCGAGCTCGCCGACGGCCGCGGACTCGCGGCCGAAGGTGGCCCGATCGAGGTGTACCTCGGCATCGGCCAGCGTCGCCGCGACGCGCCCGGCCAGGGCGGTGCGACGGGCGCGCAGGGCGACCACGAGGGCGGCTTCCGGCCGCAGCGCCCGAGCCGGCAGGACGGCGACGAGCACCACCGCGGCCACCGCGAGCGCGGCGCCGGCCGCGGCGTCGATCAGGATGGTGGCCACGACCGCCGCGGCGACGGTGATCGCCGTCGCCGTCCACGGCACGATGGCGCGGACGACGAGATCGAGCAACGCGTCGACGTCGTCGACCGTCCGGCGCACCGCATCGGCCCGCTGGGTGCTGGTCGTCGAGGTCGGGTCACTGTGCGCGAGGTGGTCGATCAGCCGGGCGCGCAGCGCCGCGAGCGTCCCCAGGCCGGCGTCGTGGGTGGCCAGCCGCTCGCCATAGCGGAAGGCGCCCTTGCCCACCCCGAAGGCGCGCACGCCCACCACGGCCGCGCCGAGCGCGGCGACGTTGGGGTGCTCGCTGGCGCGCAGCAGCAGCCATGCGGCCAGCCCGGCGAGCCCGACCGTCGACACGCCCGCGGCGATCCCGGCGGCGACGGCCAGCACCAGCCGCCGCCATGGCATCGCCACTCGACGCACGAGCGCGCGCAGCACCGCCAGGGTCGGCACAGGCTCCGCCCCTGCTGTCGCTGGCGATGCGAGCGGGTCGTCCCCCGCCGCCGGCCCGGTGGTGAACGCGGCACCCTCCCGGACCCCGCCGCCGCCGCTCGTCGTGCTGCCGGTGCTCGTCGTGCGAACGGCTTCCGGGACGGCGTGCACACCGTCGTCGAAGCGCTGGTCGTGGCTCGCCACGACGACCGTCGCCCCGGATGCGGCAAGGGCGCGCAGCGCGGCCACGACGCCCGCCGCGGTGGCATCGTCGAGTTGGGCCGTGGGCTCGTCGGCCAGCACGATCTGCGCCGTGCCGTGCTCCACGGCGACCAGCGCGTGGGCCACCTGCACCCGCCGGGCCTGGCCTCCCGAGAGCGTGCGCATCATCCGCGGGCCGTGTCCGGCCAGGCCAACGCGCGCCAGCGCGCCGTCGACGACGCCGTCGACGTCCACGCCGTCGCCGTCGACGATCGCCAGGCCGGCGCGCACTGCGTCACCCACCGTTCCCGCCGGTGCCGGCAGGCGCTGGGGGACCCAGGTCACGAGCGCGTTCCAGGCCTCGGGATCGAGCGTGCTGAGGTCCTGTTCGCCCCAGTGCACCGCGCCCCGGGCGATTGGCGACCTGCCGCGCAGCGCGGCGAGCAGCGAGCTCTTGCCCGACCCGCTCGGCCCGCGTACGACGGCGATCTCGCCACGGCGAAAGGTGCGGTCCGGGTAGTCGATGCCGCCGCCGCGTGGCAGCCGCAACCCGCGCGTGGTCAGGGTGTCCTCCCCGGCCCGCGGTGCCGAATCACCCACGGCCAACCGGGCCGGCGCCTCCACCGCCAGCGCCTCGTCGGCGGCGTCGATGCCGTTCTGCGCGGCGTGGAAACCGGCGCCGACGCGGCGCAACGGCTGGTAGCAGTCGGGCACCAGCAGCAGCACGACCAGCCCGGTGGTCAGCGCCACGGACCCGTCCGCCATCCGTAGTCCGATCTGCACGGCGACCAGGGCGACCGACAGCGTCGAGATCAGGTCGAGGGCGAACGCCGACAGGAAGGTGACGCGCAGCATGCCCATCGTCGCCTGGCGGTAGCGCTCGGAGACCGCGCCGACCTGCTCGGCCTGGCGCGTCGCCCGCCCGTACAGTCGAAGCGTCGCCAGGCCGTGGAGCACGTCACTGAAGTGATGGCCGAGGCGCTGCATCGTCGCCCACGACCGTTGGCTGCGCCGCTCGGTCATCGCCCCGATCAGCACCATGAACAGCGGGACGAGCGGCACGGTCAACGCGACGATCACGGCCGACGGCCGGTCGGCGGTGAGGATTCGCAACCCCGCGGCGAGCGGGATGACCGCAGCTTGGGTGAGCGACGGCAGGTAGCTGCGCGCGTAGGTCTCCAACGACCGTGGGCCGTCCACCGCCAAGGTCGCGCCGCGCTGCGGGTCCGGGGCGGACACGCGCTCGCGCGCCGCAGCCAGGACCAAGGCGGTGAACTCGGCGCGCAGGCGCGACATCGTGCGCGCCGCCGACCACTCGTTGACCGCGGCGACCCCTGCTCGGGCCGCGCCGATCAGCACCAAGGACACGGCCATCGCCCCGACCCCAGGGCCGCGGTGGGCCGCGCCGACCAGACGGGCAATGCCCCTGGCAAGGACCTCGGCCTGGGTCAGCGCGGCGACGGCGAGCACCGCCGCGCTCAGCCCGCAGACCGCCAGGTGGCGGCGCAGCGCGGGGAAGCGCTGCAGCAATCGCCTGTCGATGGGGCCGCGCCGCCGGCGAGCGGCCCCCGGCACCCGGCCGGGCGGCCGATCCGCTTGCGGAACACCCAGTACGACCAGCCCTGGTAGAGCACGACCACCGGGGTGAGGAACGCGGCCACCCAGGTCATGATCCGCAGCGTGTACGGCGTCGACGAGGCGTTGTCGACGGTGAGCGAGAACGCCGGGTCCGTCGTCGAGGGCATCACCCGGGGGAACAGGTTGCCGAACAGGGTGGCCACCGTGGCGGCGATCGCCACGCCGGTGAGCGCGAACGCCCACCCGTCGCGCCCGCGGCGTTGGGCGACCAGCGAGGCGAGCAGCCCGCCGCCCGCTACGACGAGCGTGACCCACGTCCAGCCCTTGGCCCGCTCGGCCTGGTTCCACAGCAGGAACTCGCCCGCGGCAGCGACGGCCACGACGCCGACGCGCGGCGCGAACCGGCGGGCCCGGTCGTGGATCACCCCGGCCGACTTGAGGACCAGGAAGTTGGCCCCGTGGAGCATGAACACCGCGGCGAACGCGACCCCGCCGAGGAGGGCGAACGGGTTGAGCAGGGTCCCCAGGCTGCCGGTGAAGTTGCCGGCGGCGTCGATCGGCACGCCGGCGACGATGTTCCCGAAGGCCACACCCCACAGCACCGCGGGGATGTACGAGCCGAACGCGATCGCCAGGTCGCAGCGCGCCTTCCAGCGGTCGTCGTCGACCTTGCCGCGCCACTCCAAGGCCACGGCGCGCAAGATCAGCCCGACGATGATGATCAGCAGGGCCAGGTAGAAGCCGGAGAACAGCGTCGCGTACCAGTTCGGGAAGGCGGCGAAGGTGCTCGCCCCGGCGACCACCAGCCATACCTCGTTGCCGTCCCACACCGGTGCGATCGTGGCCAACATCGCGCTGCGGTCCTTCTCGTCACGGCCGAGCACCGCCAGCAGCATGCCAACACCGAAGTCGAACCCGTCGAGGAAGAAGTACGCCGTCCACAGGATCGCGATCACCAGGAACCAGAACTCGTTGAGCTGCATCGTGTGTGCCGGCCTCCCTGGTCAGTACGCGAGGACGAGCCCGTCGTCGCCGTCGGGGTGCTCGGCGGCGACGAGCGAGTCGTCCAGGCCGCGACGGATGTAGCGCAGCAGCAGGTACCCCTCGACCACGGCGAGCGCGCCGTACAGCACCGTGAAGGTGACCACGCTGATCCATGCCGCCGCCGAGCCGACGTTGGCCGACACGGCGTCCTTGGTCAACAGGCGCACCTCGAAGTCGCCGGTCGGGTTGGGTGCGACCACCCATGGCTGCCGCCCCAACTCGGTGAGGATCCAGCCGAAGGTGTTGGCCAGGAACGGCGTCGCGATCACCGCAACGCTGGCCCACGCCGTCCAACGCGACGGCCCGAGCCGTTCGTGGCGCCGGGTCCGCCAGAGCACCCAGACGGACGCGACCATGCCCAGGATGCCGAGGCCGATCATGCCGCGGAACGACCAGTAGGTGACGAAGATCGGCGGCCGGTAGTTGTTCGGGCCGTACTTCGCGGTCATCTCGGCCTGGTTCTCGATGACCCCCTTGACGGTGCTGTCGAAGTCGCCCGTGGCCATGAACGACAGCAGGCCGGGGATGACCAGCGAGCGCACGTCGCACGATTTGCTCGGGTCGCCGATCGAGAACACCGACAACCCGGCGCCCTTCTCGGTGTTGCACAGCGCTTCGGCCGAGGCCATCTTCATCGGCTGCTGCTGGAACATCATCCGCGCTTGCTGGTCGCCGGAGATCAGCACGCCGACACCGGCGACCAGGGTGACGACCACCGCCACCCGCAGGGCGCGCTCGAAGCCACGCACCTCGATCGCGGTCTTGGTCCGCCCGCGCACCAGGTACCACGAGGCGACGCCGCCGACGAACACGGCGGCGGTGAGCAGCGCCGAGAGCACGACGTGCGGGTAGGCCGCGAGCGTGGTCGGGTTGGTCAGCACCTTGCCGATGTCGGTCATCTCGGCCCGCCCGCGCGCGGCGTTGAAGCGCACGCCGACCGGGTGCTGCATCCACGAGTTGGCGGCGATGATGAAGTACGCCGAGGCCCACGACCCGCACGCCGCCAGCCAGATCGTCGCCAGGTGGACCTTGGGGGACAGGCGGTTCCAGCCGAAGACCCACAGTCCGAGGAACGTCGACTCGAGGAAGAAGGCGACCAGGCCCTCCATCGCCAGCGGCGCGCCGAACACGTCGCCGACGAAGCGCGAGTAGCCCGACCAGTTCATCCCGAACTGGAACTCCTCGACGATGCCGGTGGCCACCCCGAGGGCGAAGTTGATCAGCAGCAGCTTGCCGAAGAACTTCGTCAGGCGCAGGTCGGCCTCGTCGTGGTGGCGATACCAGCGGGTGTTGAACCAGGCCACCAGCGCCGACAGGCCGATCGTCAGCGGGACGATGAAGTAGTGGTAGACGGTCGTGATCCCGAACTGCCACCGTGACAAATCGAGCACGCTCACCCCGCCGACGTTAGTGGTCGCGCCCAAGCCGTACGGACCCGGCTACCGGCGTTTGCCGGTTCGCCGGCGTGGGTTCACCGGGCGGCGAGCGCGTCGCGCAGCCGGACGATCGCCGGGTTGGTGCGCAACGTCGCCCGGGTGACGAACTCGACCTGGCGGACATGGCCGACGTCGACCGCCCGGGCGACGGTGACGCCCCTGGGAACGTCGACCAGGGCGAGCTCGGGAAGCAGCGTCACGGCGTTGGCCGCACGGACCACGTCGAAAGCGATGTGGTGGTCCTCGGTCTCGACGATCACGTTCGGCTCGAAGCCCGCGGCGCGGCAGGCCCGCCGGGCGGCCACGCCGTGGCGGCTGTGCAGCCCGCCGAGCACCCAGCGGTCGCCGGCGCAGTCGGCCAGCGAGCGAACGGTCCTGCGCCGTGCGGTGACCAGCCGCAACGGGTCGGGGCGGATCGGTGTCCGGTGCAGATCGGTGGAGCGCAGATCCACGGCCTCGGCATCGGTCAGCGCGCCGTCGGCCTCGTGCGCCTCGACCAGCCGCAGGGCGTGCTCCGGCTCGGCGTCGACCACGACGACGTCGATCTCCGGGGCGAGCTGTGTCCGCACGGGCAGCAACAGGGTGGGGATCGCCGTCGGGAACGAGGCGATCGACAACGTCGTCCGGTGGCGGTTGGCAGCGCGCCCGACGTCGTCGAACGCGGTGCGGACGAAGTCGAGCAGCTCGCCGGCACGCCGGGCCATCACCAGACCGGCCTGCGTGAGCGCGATGCCGCGGTTGGAGCGCTCGACCAGCGCCACGCCGGCCTCTCGTTCGAGGACGGCGAGTTGCTGGGAGACGGCAGACGGCGTGTAGCCGAGCGTGCGGGCCGCACCGGCGACGGTGCCAGCAGTGGACACGGCGTGGAAGATGCGCAGCCGCTCGAGCGAGGTCGAGGGCGGAACCATCAGAAGAACTTACTGCACCATTCACTTATCGTCGTTTTTCATTGTGGCCATCCGGTGGCACGATCGACGGATGCCGATCGACATGGACGTCACCGCCCCCGCGCCGGAGAGCACCGAACGGTTGCCGTGGATGAGCGACGCCGCCAACGATCGGTGCCGGCAGATCCTGGAGACGCTGGATCTGGGCGATCGGCGCGCCACCGATGATCGGTTGCATGCGCTGATCGCGCGCAACCGCCAGATCCACGACCTGGAGTGCATCAACCTCAACCCGGCGACGAACACGATGAACCCGCGGGCCGAGGCGGTGCTCGCCGCCGGGTTGACCACTCGGCCGTCGCTCGGCCACGCCGGCGAGAAGTACGAGATGGGGCTGGAGGCGATCGAGGAGATCGAGGTCATCACCGCCGCCGCGGCACGCCAGGTGTTCCGTGCCGCGCACGCCGAGATCCGTGTGGGCAGCGGGGCGCTGGCCAACCTGTACGCGTTCATCGCCACCTGCCGCCCGGGGGACGCGATCATCGTCCCGCCGGCGACGATCGGCGGGCACGTCACGCATCGCTCGCCGGGCGCTGCCGGGCTCTACGGGCTGCAGATCCACGAGAGCCCGATCGACCCGGCGACCTACACGATCGACGTCGACGGGTTGGCTGCGCTGGCCAAGCGTGTGCGTCCGAAGCTGATCACCACCGGTACGAGTCTGAACCTCAACCCGCACCCGGTGGCCCAGATCCGGGCGATCGCCGACGAGGTCGGCGCGTTCGTGCTGTTCGACGCGGCGCATGCCTGCGGGATGATCGCCGGCGGCGCGTGGCCCAACCCGCTGCACCACGGCGCCGACCTGATGACGATGAGCACGTACAAGAGCCTCGGCGGGCCGGCCGGTGGGCTGGTGCTGACGAACCGGTCGGATCTCGCCGCACGGCTCGACGCGATCGCCTACCCCGGGTTGACCGCCAACTTCGACGTCGCCAAGAGCGCCGCGCTGGCGATCACTCTGCTCGACTGGATCGAGTTCGGGCCGGCCTACACCGCGGCGATGGTCGACAACTCGATCACGCTCGCCGACGAGTTGGCCAGCCGCGGCCTGCCGGTGTTCCGCACCGTGAACGGCGCGACGGGCACATATCAGTTCGCGCTCGACATGTCCGCCGCTGGCGACGGTGTGGCGTCGGCCGCGGGCGGCCACGATGCGGCGCTGCGGCTGCGCGAGGCGAACATCCTGACGTGCGCGATCGGCCTACCGCACGGCGAGGGCGCCGGGCTGCGGTTCGGCACGCCCGAGGTCACCCGGCTCGGCATGACCCCCGCCGAGATGCCCGAGCTCGCCGACCTGATCGCCGCCGGTCTTGGCCCCGAACCCGGCGCGACCGCCCCGCGTACCAGCACGATGCGTCGACGCTTCGACACCGTGCACTTCGTCCGTAGCTGACCGAGCGAGACCTGGAGACCGTCACATGACCACCCACACCACCACCCACACGACCACCGCCATGACCACCGGCGAGACGAACCCCGCGGCGATCTCTGCCCGCCAGCTGGAGACCTTCCACCGCGACGGCGTGCTTGCCCTGCCGGGCCGCTTCAGCGTGGACGAGGTTGCCGCGCTGAACGCCGCGCTGGAGGAGTTGATCGCCGACGACATCCCGCAGAACATCCGCGAGAAGGCCAGTGGCGTGGTGCGCACGTCGTTCGAACTGCACCGCCGCCACCCGCTGTACCAGCGGCTGATCAACGACCCGCGGTTCGTCGTGCCGGCCCACCAGATCCTGGGCGACGGGGCGGTCTACGCGATGCAGGTCAAGGTCAACGCCAAGGAGGCGTTCACCGGTGAGCAGTGGCAATGGCACTACGACTTCGCCACGCACCACCGCGAGGACGGCCTGCAGGAACCGATCGCCCTGAACATGCACATCTTCCTGGACGACGTGACCGAGTTCAACGGCCCGCTGATGTTCGTGCGCGGTTCGCACCTCGACGGACCGCCGCCGACCGAGCTGGACACGACGACGACGAGCTACCCGCTGTGGACGGTGGGTCCGTCGGTCGTGGCTCCGCTCGCCGAGCGGGGCGGGTTGGTCTGCCCCAAGGGCCCCGCAGGGACGATGCTGATCTTCGGCGACGCCGTGGTCCACGCCTCGCCGCCGAACATGTCGCCGTGGCCGCGGCGGATCTTCTCGTTGATCGTCAACCCGGTGAGCAACCGCCAGACGACCTTCCGCCGTCCTGCCTTCATCCACGACCGTGACTTCACCCCGCTGATCGCCAACGACGAGTCGTTGCTCGCCACGGTCTGAGGGTGAGCGGCACCGTGGCCGGCGCATCGTTGCGCCGTCCGAACTGGGTGCGCGTCGACCTCGACGTGCTGCGCGCCAACTACGAGCAGATCGCCCGGCGCAGCGGCGAACGCCGCGTCGTCGCGTCGGTCAAGGCCGACGGCTACGGCCACGGCGTGATCGGCGTCTCGCGCGCCCTGGTCGACGCCGGTTGCGGCTCGCTGTGGACCGGGCACGTCGGCGACGCGCTGGCCATCCGCGCCGCGGGGATCGACGCCGAGGTCGTCCTCTTCGGTGGGTACACCCCCGACCAGATCCCGGACCTGGTCGGCGCCGGCCTGATGCCCACCGTGGTCGACCTCGCCGGCGCCACCGCGGCGGCAGCGTCCGGCGCGGCGGTGTACGTCAAGGTCGATGCCGGGTTCGGGCGCCTGGGCGTGCCCGTCGGGTCGGCCGGCGACGTCATCCGCGCCATGGCAGCGCTGCCAGGGCTGACGATCGCCGGGATCTACACGCATCTCCCGTTCGGCGATCGTGCCGGGCAGGAGTGGGCCGTCGCCAAGGGCGCAGTGTTCACCGAGTTGCTCGACGGGCTGGCGCGCGACGGCGTCCGCCCGGCGTTCACCCAGATGTGGGGGAGCAGCGGCCTACTCGCCGGTATGCCCGACGCGACCAACGCGGTGTGCGTCGGCCACGCGTTGTACGGCATCTCGCCGTTCACCGATCCCGCGCTGTCCGACCGCGTGCTGACCGACGTCGTGCTTCGGCCGGTCGTCACCGAGATCGGCTCGCGCCTGATCCACGTCGGCGAGCACCCTGCCGACCCCGGTGCAGGGGGCTACCTGGCGAGCGGTGCGTCAAGCGTCGGTGTGATCCCGCTCGGTGCCACCGACGGGATGCGCCGGGCGGTTGCGCCGTTGCGGCCGCAGGCGCTGGTGCGCGGCCGGCGGGTGGCGCTGCTTGGCACGTCGCTGGAGCACACGGTGCTCGACCTCAGCGCCGTGCCCGACGCCGCCGTGGGCGATCGGGTGGTGCTGGTCGGCAGCGATGGCGACCAGCACATCACCCTGGGCGACTTTGCGGCGTCGGTCGGTTGTAGCGAGGTCGACGCCGTGCTGGCCATGGCCGGCCGCGTCGATCGCCGCGAGACCGGCGCCTGATCCGGCGCGCCCTCACGATCGGGCGGCGGCACGTTCCGCGCGATTGCTGCATCCGTTCGGATGGTTGGCGACGAAGAGGAGGGTACGGCGACACCGCGTCGTGACCACCTCAAGGAGCAACCATGAAACTCACCAAGAACCGGATCGCTGCCCTCGCCGCCGCGTCGCTGTCGTTCACCGGTCTGGCGGCGACCGCCTCGGCCGCCACGTCCTCGACGACTCCCGGCACGATGACCGCCGGCACGATGATGACCGGCGAGATGATGGGCGCACACGGCCCGTTGTGCTCGGCCCTTCCGGCCTCCGGTGCCGGGAGCGCAGCGTCGATGACGGTCGCCCCGCTGGCCACCGCGGCGTCGACCAACCCGCTGCTGACGACCCTCGTCGCCGCGGTGACTGCCGCCGGACTGGGCGACACGCTCAACGGCACCGGGCCGTTCACCGTGGTCGCGCCGGTCAACTCGGCGTTCGACAAGATCGACCAGGCGACGCTGACCAAGCTGTTGGGCGACAAGGACGCGCTGACCAAGATCCTCACCTACCACGTGATGCCCGGCCTGATGAGCGCCGACGACCTGGTCAAGGCCGGTGAGGTGGCAACGGTCAACGGAGCCAAGCTGAAGTTCACCAAGGTCAACGACACCATCGTGATCAACGACGGCGCCGCGGCCGTGCAGTGCGCCGACATCCACGTGGCCAACGCGACCGTGCTGCTGATCGACTCGGTCGTGATGCCGCCTGCCGCCTGACTCGTGCAACCCCACCCGCCCCGAACCGGCATGTCCGCCTCCACGGTGGCGGAGCGTGCCCTGCGCCGGGGCGGGTGGGGTGGGTCCGCTAGGTTGGTCGGGATGGGCAGGCACGGCGAGCCGCTCGGCGACGAGCAGCAAGCCGCCGCCGCCTGGGTCGCCGGCGACAGCGATGCGCTCCGACTGGCCTACCAGTGCTATGGCTCGCTGGTCTACACCTACTGCCTGCGGCGGTTGGGTACTGCCGACGCCGCCGCCGACGGGACGCAGGAGACCATGCTCAGTGCCTGGCGCGCACGCGAGCGGTTCGACCCGAGACGGGCCCCGCTCCCCGCGTGGTTGCTGGGGATCGCCCGTCACCGGGTCCTCGACTCGGTCCGCCGCCGTGCCAAGCAGCCGCTGCTCGGCGAGTCCGTCGGCGACGGCGCGTCGAGCGCGCTGGCGGACGGCGGGACGTCCGTTGCGGCGGACGACGAACGGGTCGCCGACCAGCTGCTCGTCGCCCACGCCCTCACCACCCTGCCGGCCGACGCCCGATCGGTGATCGAGCTGGCCTTCTTCACCGACCTGACCCACACCGAGATCGCCGAGCGGCTGAACATGCCCCTCGGTACCGTCAAGAGCCACATGCGCCGAGCGCTACACCGACTGCGGACCGAGCTGAGGGAGGAGCACGATGACATCGCCTGATGATCCGAACGACGACGCGATCCGCGCCGAGCTTCGCCGCATCGGTCAGCGTGCCGGCCACGCGGCGCCGTTGGCCGAGCCACCGGCGGGCCTATGGGAGCGCATCGAAGCCGCCGCCGGCCTCGGCCCCGAGCCGTCGGTGACCGCCACGCCCGCGGCGTCGTCCGGCGCGGACGCGACCGCCACGCCGGCCCCACCATCAACGGCGGGCGCGCCATCAGCGGCGGGCGCGCCGGTCGACCTGGTAGCTCGGCGGGCGCGCCGCCGGCGCCCCTGGCAGGCCTGGCTTGCCGCCGCGGCCGTCGTGGTGCTGGTCGGCGGCGGGATCCTGATCGCCATGCGAGGGGGCTCGTCGCCCGGCGCAGAGATGGCCAACGCCGAGCTTGCGCCGATGGCCGACGCCGGGGGCAGCGGGTCGGCCACGTTGCTGCGCAACGACGCCGGCATCAGCTTGCGGGTGCACATCGTCGGGCTGGCCCGCCCGGACTCGGGCTACTACGAGCTGTGGATGACCGACACGGCCAAGGCCAAGCTGATGTCACTCGGCCCGCTGCGCAACGACGAGACCTACGTCGTCCCCGCCGACATCGACCCGATGGACATGCCGATGGTCACGGTCTCGTGGGAGCCGGCCGACGGCAACCCGGGGTTCTCCGGTACGGCGATGATGTCCGGGGAGCTGAAGGCGCCTGCCTGAACCGGCTCGTCAGTCCTGGCTGATGATCGTCGACGTTCCCCACGTGTCGCCGATCACGTAGCCGGTCGGATACGGGTCGGTGCCGTCGACCACGTACTGGTGGAAGCCGGTGATCCACGCTCGCCCGCGGATCGTCGCCTCGATCGCCGGGAACGGGCCGACGCTGGTCTCGCCGACGATCGTGCCGTGGAACTGCGAGCCGATGATCGACTCGTGCGTCAGCCCGCCGCCCACCCCGAGCACACCGCGGGCGTGGAGCGCGGCCATCCGTGCCGTGGTGCCGGTGCCCGTCGGCGAACGGTCGGATCGACCCGGCGGGCAGATGCACGTGTTGCGGGCGATGCGCCGGCCGGGCTGGCCGGCGACGTCGCGCAGCGGGCCGGCGAACTGGACGATCGACACCTGGGCGACGCTCGGGAACTCGGGATGGACGACGTGGTGCTGCTCGCGCGCCGCGACTCGGATGCGCTCGCCGAACTCGGCGATGGCCCGTGCTTCGTCGGGCACGACCGCGAAGCCGAGGTCGGCGGCCTGGACGATGGCGTAGACCATCCCGCCGTAGGCGATGTCGATCTTGATCGTGCCCACCCCCTCGACCTCCAGCGGCGCGTCGATCGCGAAGGCGAACGCCGGCACGTTCCGCAGGGTCACCGACACGCATTTGCCGTCGCGGCACTCGGCGACGATGTCGACCGGACCGCCGGGCATGTCCAGCCGGAAACGGGTCTCGGGTTCGGTCATCGGCACGATCCCGGTCTCCAGCAGCACGGTGGCGATGCACATCGTGTTGCTGCCCGACATCGGCGGGTACTCGGTCGGCTCCATCACGATCGCCCCGGCGACGCAGTCGTCGCGCAGCGGCGGCGTGAGCAGGTTGACGTGCCGGGCGACCGAGCCACGCGGCTCGCAGATCAGCATCCGGCGGATGTCGTCGTGGTCGCGTTCCATCGACAACTTGCGCTCCATCATCGTCGCACCGGGAGGCGGCAGGACGCCACCGGTGATCACGTCGCCGACCTCGCCTTCGGCGTGGCAGCCGACGACGGTGACGATCCGTTGCGGGGTCATGGTGCTCTCCTCGTGGTGCGGGTGCGCGGGTGGCGCAGTCGGGGCGGGGTGCTGGTGCGGTCAGGTGATCGTCTCGCCGCCGTCGACCACCAGGGTCTGACCGGTGATGAACGAGGCGTCGTCGCTGAGGAAGAAGCAGATCGCCGCGGCAAGCTCGCTGGCAGCGGCCATCCGGCCCATCGGGATCTTCGCGCCGAAGAGCTGCTCGCCGTGCTCCAGGTCTCCACCAC
>CAZMHG010000008.1:0-7081 GCA_964565975.1 uncultured Ilumatobacteraceae bacterium
CCCCAGCAGCACCCGCGCCCTCGCCGTCATCGGCGCCACGCTGGGCATCGACGACGAGCACGAGCGCGCCGCGCGGCGTGCCGCCGACGATCACCTGGCGACCCACATCACCACCGTCGGCGTCGCCGAGTTCCTCGTCAGCTGGACCGGGCAGGCGCTGTTCGACGGGTACCGGCCGACCGAGACGGACCATGCCGCCCGGCTGACCAACACCCCCGACGGCCTGGCCGGCAGCCTGCGCCTTGCGGGCACCGGCTCGCAGCTGTCGCTGTGGCGACGGTTGCACGAGCTGACCATGCCGGTGCTGGCGATGGCCGGCGAACGGGACGCCAAGTTCGCCGCGATTGCCGCGCAGATCGGCCGCGATGCCCCGAATGGCCGCACCGTGCTGATCCCCGGCGCGGCCCACGCCGCACATCTGGAGCAGCCGACGTTCGTGCGTGACGCGTTGGCGCAGTGGCTGGCGTCGATCGGGCGGTGACTCAGCGGGACACCGCGATGCCCACCGCGGTGAGCAGGCCGACCACCAGCTGCACCCGGCCGGTGCCGCCGAGCACGGCGATCAACCCCCTGCCGGTCGCGCCGCCGAGTACCGCGCGAACCGCCGGGAGGGCGAGCAGGAAGCCGGCGAGGCCGATCAGCGCCCACCGGTCGCCGCTGATCGCCAGGGCGATCACGAGCACGGCGGCAAGCTTGAGCAGCACCACGTAAAACCACCTGGTGCGGCGATCGCCCAGGCGTACCGCGAGCGTGCGCTTGCCGGCCACCGTGTCGGTCGGGATGTCACGCAGGTTGTTGATCACCAGCAGCGCACAGGCGAGACACCCGGCAAGGCACCCGGCCAGCCAGGCCGGACCCGGGATGCGGTCCGTGAGCACGAACGTGGTGCCGGCGGTGGCCACCAGACCGAAGAACACGAACACGAACACCTCGCCTAGGCCCAGGTAGCCGTACGGCCGTGGGCCGCCGGTGTACCCCCACGCGGCGAGGATCGCGGCGAGCCCGACCACGACCAGCCACCAGGACGTCTGCGTGGCCAGGATCAGCCCGGCCACCGCGGCAACGGCGAACGAACCGAGCGCGGCGCGCTTGACCGCCGCGGCCGGCTTCAACCCGCTGGCGACCAGGCGAACCGGTCCGACGCGCACGTCGTCGGTGCCGCGAACCCCGTCGCTGTAGTCGTTGGCATAGTTGACGCCGACCTGCAGGGCCAGGCTGACGATCGCCGCCAGGACGACACGCCACCATGTCGCGCCCTCGCCGACGGCGCAGGCCGCGCCGAGCGCCACGGGCACCACCGCGGCCGGAAGGGTGCGCGGCCGCGCCCCGGCCACCCACGCGCTGGTCATCCGGCGGCGACCCCGGCGCCGCCGTCGATGACGATCGTCTCGCCGGTGATCCACGACGCCGCGTCGGACGCGAGGAACACGACGAGGTTGGCGATGTCCTGCGGCGTACCGATCCGCTTGGCGGGCATCCGCGCCGCCAGCATTTCGCCGAAGTTGTCGATCAGGACGCGGGCGAAGTCGGTATCGACCAGCCCGGGGGCGACCCCGACCACCCGCGTGGGGCCGATCTCGGCGGCGAGCTGCCGGGTGAGCTGGATCAGCGCCGCCTTGGTGAGCCCGTAGACGCCGAGCCCGGGTGAGGCGCGCTGCCCGCTGACGGAGGCGATGTTGACGATCACGCCGGGGCGATCGCGCAGAACACGCTCCCAGGCGAGCTTGGTCCAAAACAGCGGGCCGCGCAGGTTCACCTGGAACGTCTTGTCGTACCGCGCTTCGTCGATGCCGAGCGTCGGTCCCTGGTAGGGGTTCGTCGCCGCGTTGTTGACCAGGATGTCGAGCCCGCCGAAGCGCGCGATCGTCGCCTCGACGCACGCCGCGCCGGCCGCGACGTCGCCTCCGTTGGCGGCGAACACGGCGACGTCGCCGCCGATCTGGGCCGCGGCGGCCTGGAGTGCCTCCTGCTTGCGGCTGGTCAGCATCACCCGTGCGCCGGACTGGACCATCGTCCGGGCGATCGCCAGGCCGATGCCACGCGACGCGCCGGTGACGAGGGCAACCTTTCCCGACAGGGAGATCTCCATCGGTGCGACGCTAGCGGTGGTGGTGTTCGACTGCTTCCACGCCGGGTCAGTCGTCGTCCTCGTCGGGCGGTGGCGCGGTGTCCGGCGAGAGCGTGATGCGCACCTTGCGGATCCGCCGGCCCTCCATCTCGTCGACGGCGAACTTCCAGCCGTCACGCTCGACGGCCTCGCCAAGCTCGGGGACGCGGCCGAGCGTGCCGAAGACCAGGCCGCCGATGCTGTCCCAGTCGTCGTCGGGGAGCTCGATCCCGAGCAGTTCGTTGACGTCGCTGATCGCCGTGCCGCCGTCGACCAGGTAGGCGCCGTCGACCAGTTGCTCGACGTCGGCGTCCTCGTCGTCGTGCTCGTCGACGATCTCGCCGACCAGCTCTTCCAGGCAGTCCTCCAGCGTGACCAGCCCGGCGACGGCCCCGTACTCGTCGGCGACGATCGCCAGGTGGAACTTCTCCGCCTGCATCTCGCGCATCAGGCGGTTGACCGGCTTGTTCTCCGGGATGAAGCGCACCGGCCGGATCAGTTCCACCACCGGCGTCGCGCCGCGGCCGTCGCGCTCGGCCTGCATCAGGTCCTTGGCGAAGGCCAGCCCGACGATGTCGTCCTCGTCGTCGGCGCCGTGCACGGGGACACGGCTGTGGCCGTGTTCCATGGCCACGTCGAGGGCCTGGGTGACCGACTGGGTCGCGTCGACGATGACCATGTCCGGCCTGGGGATCATCACCTCACGGGCGATCGTGTCGCCGAACTCGATGATGCTCTCGATCAACTTCTGCTCTTCCTGCTCGACGACGCCCTCCTCGGCGGCGGCCTCGACGATGCCGAGCCGTTCCTGTTCGGAGACGAACGGGCCCTGCTCCAACCCCTTGCCCTTGACGATCACGTTGGTCAGCGAGATCAGGCCGTGGCTGATGACGCGCAGCGGCCAGAACCCGACGAGCGCCGAGATCGGTCGGGCGGACATCAGCGCGGCACGCTGCGGGTACAGCACGGCGTAGGTCTTCGGCACCGCTTCGGCGAGGACGAAGAACACGATCACGTTGAGCACCACGCCGACCACGACGCCGGCGGTGCCGAACAGCCGGGCGGCGACGATGCCGGTCAGGGTGGCCTGCACGGTTTGGCAGATGTTCACCGTGAGCAGCAACGGGTTGACCCACCGCTCGGGGTCGGCGACCAGCTTGGTGAGCGTGCGGCCGGACTTGTGGCCCTGGTCGGCGAGGGCCGCGGCCTTCGGCTTGGTCATCCGCGACAGGCCCATCTCGGCCAGCGACAGGAAGATCAGCACGACCAGCAGGAGGATGATCGCGATGATCATCCAGACGTCGGTCGGGGTGACCTGCCCGCCGGCGGCCAGCAGCGCGCTCATTCGCCCTGCTCCTGGCGGAACCCGGCGGGCACGGGCCCACCCCAATGCAGCGCTTGCAGCAGGCGCAGCTCCTCGGCGCGCATCGTCGCCCGTTCGGCATCCTCGGCGTGATCGTGGCCGAGCACGTGCAGCACACCATGGACGACCAGCAGGGCCAGCTCGTCGTCCACCGTGCCGGCGTGGTCGGGTGCGTTGCGCGCCGCGACCGCGGGGCAGATGACCACGTCGCCGAGCAGCAAGGGCATGTCTTCGAGGTCGACCATCGGGCGGTCGGGGCCACGGCTCGGTGGCTCGCCGTCGAGGACGATCTCGGCGTCCGAGGCGTCGATCGGGAAGGACAGCACGTCGGTCGGGCCCGTGTGGCCGAGATGCTCCTCGTTCAGCTCGGCGATGTCACGCTCGCCGACGAACAGCAGGGTCAACTCGGCCAGGCCGCGCACACCCTGGTCGCGCAGCACCCCGAGCGCCAACCGTTGCCAGCGGTCGAGATCGACGGGGACGTCCTGTTGCTCGTCCGCGCAGAACACCGTCGGGTCGCCGGCGCCGCCGACGCGGCGGGGTCGATTGGCGCGCGGTCGCGGGGGTTCAGGCATCCGCCGGCCCGCGCTCCCGGGTCGGCCGGCCGGCTTTGGCCAGGTCGGCCTGCTCGTACGCGGCGACGATGTCGGCGACGATGCGGTGGCGGACCACGTCGCCCGCACCCAGGTGGACGAAGGTCAGCCCGTCGATGCCGGTGAGCGTGCGCTCCAACCCGATCAGGCCGCTGCGGCCGTCGGGCACGTCGATCTGCGTCGTGTCGCCGGTGACGACCACCCGCGAGTTGAACCCGATGCGGGTGAGGAACATCTTCATCTGCTCGGGGGTCGCGTTCTGCGCCTCGTCGAGGATGATAAAGCTGTTGTTCAGCGTGCGCCCGCGCATGAAGGCCAGCGGGGCGACCTCGATCGCCTGGCGTTCGAGCAGCTTCTGGGCACCCTCGGGTTCGAGCATGTCGTACAGCGCGTCGTACAGCGGGCGCAGGTACGGGTCGATCTTGGCCATCAGATCGCCCGGCAGGAAGCCGAGCCGCTCCCCCGCCTCGACGGCGGGCCGGGTGAGGATGATCCGCTGGACCTGCTTGGACTGGAACGCCTGCACGGCCATCGCCACCGCGAGCCAGCTCTTGCCGGTCCCCGCCGGGCCGAGGCCGAAGGTGATCACGTGCTCGCGGATCGCGTCGATGTAGCGCTTCTGCCCTGCGGTCTTGGGGCGGACCGCACGGCCCTTCGCGCCGCGCATCACGTCGTCGGTGAGCACGTCGCTCGGGCGCTGGTCGGCGCGGACCATGTCGATCGAGCGAGCCAGGCTGGCCTGGTCGAGGTGCTCGCCACGCTGCAGCACGAGGACGAGCTCCTCGAGCAGCTGCCCGGCCTGCGCGGCGCCCGGACCGTCGACGGTGATCTCGTTGCCGCGGGCGACGAACGTCGCCGACGGGAACGCCGCTTCGATCGTCCGCAGGTGCCCGTCGCGCTGGCCGAGGAGAGCGGACATCAGATGCGCGCCCGGCACGACCACGGTGTAGGTCTTGGTCAGGGCGGTCATACGGTGTTCGGGGCGGGCCGCCCGGGGGCGGTCACATTCCCCCATACGGTAGCGAACGGCCGGTGCTTCCCGGCGCGTCCTTCAGTCGGCAAGGACGTACTCGAAGCGCCCCTCGTGGCTGGTGCGGACCATCTCGCCCGCGTAGCGCAGGTGCTCGAGATGGGCGAAGGTCTCGCTGTCGGCCATCGCACCGCGAGCCCGCTCCGAGAACAGGTAGGTGGAGTACTCCATCACGTCCGCCGGGCGGTGCAACACCTCGCTGGTGTCGCGCAGCAGCTGCAGGCGGGCGAGGTGGTGGGCCTGGATCTGGTGCGCGCGGCCGGCCAGATCGGCGAACGGCTTGCCGTGTGCCGGCAGCGCCAGACGCACGCTCGGGCCGTACTCGGCGACCTTGTCGAGCGAGCGGAAGAACAACCCCAGCGCGTCACGGCCGAGTCCCAGCCCGCCGATGTGCGGCGTGATCGTCGGCAGCACGTGGTCGCCGCTGAGCATCAGCCCGCACTCGGGGTCGTACAGGCACAGGTGGTCGGCAGTGTGCCCCGGGGTGTGCACGGCGACCCACTCACGCCCGGCGAGCACGATGCGGTCGGCGTCCTGGACCCGCTTGGTCGGCGACGGCACGCGACGCAGCTGCGGGAAGGTCTTGGCCGCGTGGAACCACAACCTGCGCTTCCAGTTGACGTCGATGCCCGGCCCGCCCCACGGCGTGTCCTCCCACGGGAAGCGGCTGACGTGCCGGCGCTCCGTGTCGTCGGCCAGCGCGTCGTCGATCGGGTCGGCGAAGTCGACGTCGTCGGAGTGCGTCGGGTCCCACATCATCCGGAACGCCGCATGCGTGACCACCTCGGCGCCGGACTGGGCATGGACGAAGCCGGCGCCGCCGAAGTGGTCGGGGTGGCTGTGGGTGACGATCACGGTGTGCACCCTGCGCAACGCGATGCCGGCAGCGCGCAGGCGTTGCTCCAGGGCGCGGTACGAATCCTTGGACGGCAGGCCGGGGTCGACGATCGCCGCACCCCGATCGTCCTCCAGCACGTAGCAGTTCACGTGCCCGAGGCCGGGCAGCTGGATCGGCAGCTCGGTCCGCAGCACCCCTGGGGCAAGCTCGGTGATCGTCTCGGTCGCCGGTTCCTGCTCCTGCTTGCGCGGCCGGTTGGTGGGCGGGCTGCTCACCGGGCCCACGGTAGCCAGCGACGGCCGCGTTTGACCGACCGGTCACGGCGGATACCGTCCGAGGGAGACACGCACACGAAACGAGGACACACGATGCCGTTCACCCTTCCCGACCTTCCCTACGCAGACACCGCACTTGCCCCGGTGATCAGCGCCGAGACCTTGTCCTACCACCACGGCAAGCACCATGCCGCGTACGTCAACAAGCTCAACGAGCTCATCGCCGGCACCGACCTGCAGGACGCCTCGCTCGACGACATCATCATGCAGGCCCGGCTCGACGCGCTGTTCAACAACGCCGCCCAGCACTGGAACCACTCGTTCTACTGGACCTCGATCGCCCCCGATGGCGGCGCCCCCGCAGGCGACCTGGCCGCGGCGATGAAGGACACCTTCGGTTCGGTCGACGACGCCGTCAAGCAGCTGTCCGACACCGCCAAGGCGCACTTCGGTTCGGGCTGGGTGTGGCTGGTCGTCGACGCCGACGGCAAGCTGGCGGTCACCCAGACCAGCGACGCCGACCTGCCGATGAAGCACGGGCAGACCGCCCTGCTGACCATCGACGTGTGGGAGCACGCGTACTACATCGACTACCGCAACCTCCGGCCGAACTACGTCGACGGGTTCTTCGGCAAGCTGGCCAACTGGGCGTTCGCCGGCAAGAACTTCGCCGCCGCCCACTGAGCCGGCGCGGTTGCGGCCAGCATCCCGGGGCGCGGCGCCGGATGACGGCTAGCGCGCCAAGAAGGCCGCCTCGACGTCCCTGAGGTCGGGGCGGTCTTCGCTCGCCAGGCGGGTGACGTAGCTCAACGAGACGTAGCCGTCCTCGACGCAGCGCCCGTGGCCCGAGATCACCGCCGTCCAGCGAGCCGTCG
>CAZMHG010000008.1:7091-15859 GCA_964565975.1 uncultured Ilumatobacteraceae bacterium
AGCTCTTCCAGCGGGCCCCACTCCATGCGGATGTCGTAGGCGTTGGGATGCCCGATCATCGGCACCAGCTCGGCCGTGGACATGCGCCGCGGCGGCTCGACGCCGACGTCGGTCTGGCGCCAGCCGAGCAGTGCGCCGATGGCCACGTTGGGCACGTTGATGTTGGCCACGACCGGAGCCGTGGGCATGTCGGCCAGCAGCGCGGACACGAACGACGCTCCGACGTGCACCGCCGTCTCCCAGTGCATGCCGTGCAGCATCTCGTCCCAGCCCTGCCCCTCGACGCCGAGGCCGGCGACGGCCTGGCTGACAGCAACCCCGGACAGGCCACCGTTTCGTGCGGTCAACGCGGCCCCGACCGTGCCCGAGTGATAGATCGCCCGACCGACGTTGGCGCCCGGGTTGACGCCGGCGACGACCAGGTCGAACGGGTCGCCGAACGCGCCGAGCCGGGCGAACATCACGCACAGCGCCGGCGGTCCGTTCAACGACCACGCAGTCGTCGCACCGTCGACCTGGCTGCGCCGGGCCTCCGGGCGCAACTCGTGCAGCGCACCGACGGCCGCGCTGGCTCCGCTGTACTCGCGGTCGGGGGCGACGACCACGACCTCGGCGATCTCGCCGAGCGCCCTGGCGAGCACGTGCAAGCCTTGTGAGTCGATGCCGTCGTCGTTGGTCAGGAGCACACGCACCGCATCGACGGTACCGGCGACAGCCGCGGGTTACGGGCGAGGTGTGACCGCAAGATCGGCAAGTACCGGGGCGCGGGTCTGCTCCCAGTACTCGAGCACCCGAAACGGCCAGTTCTGCGCCGTGCGGCCCGTTGCGGTCTTGTACCAGCTGTTCACCGTGGAGTAGCCCCACGTGCGCTGACGGTTCGCCTCGTCGATCATCTGCCGGTAGCGGGCATGCGCGGCGGCGGTCGGTTCGACGCCGATCAGGTCCGCCTCGAGCACCAGGCGGGCGATCTCGGTGACGTAGTGGGCCTCGCACTCGCTGAAGTAGATGATCGAGCCGTTGGCCACGATGTTGGTGTTCGGCCCGTACATGCACATGAAGTTGGGGAAGCCGGGCACCATGATGCCGAGGTAGGCGCTGGCGTCTCCCGCCCAGCTGTCGTGCAGGTCGATCCCGTCACGGCCCGTGACGCGCATCGGCGTGAGGAAGTCGCTGGCCTGGAACCCGGTCCCGTAGATCAGCACGTCGCAGCCGACCAGCTCGCCCGTGGCGAGGCGCACGCCGGCCGGTTCGATCGCCGAGATCTCGTCGGTGCACAGGCGGACGTTGGGGGCGCGCATCGCCGCGCCGTAGGCACCGTCGTCGATTACGCAGCGCTTGGCAAACGGCGGGTAGTGCGGGGTCATCTTGGCGCGCAGGTCGTCGTCGCCGGCGGTCGTCGCGTCGATCCAGCCCTGCAACATCTGGCGGACGAGCTCGTTCAACGCCGACACGGAACGCTCGGTAGGCGGATAGTCCGGGTCGACGATGCAGGCCGGGAGCATGCCCTCGGTCATCCGCCAGAACAGGAACAGGCGGTACCACTGGCTGGCGAACGGGACGTTGTCGAACACCCATTGCTGCGCCGCGGTCACGGGCTGCTGGTAGCTGGGGACCGGGATGACCCACGGCGGCGTCCGCTGCAACACGGTGAGCTGTGCGGCCTCGCGGGCGACGTGCGGGATGAACTGGCACGCGCTGGAGCCGGTGCCGATCACCGCGACCCGCGCGCCGGCCAGCTCGACGTGGTGATCCCAGCGGGCGCTGTGGAAGGCGCGCCCGGCGAAGCTGCCGACACCAGGGATGTCCGGGTACTTCGGTTGGTTCAGCTGGCCGACGGCGCTGATCAGCAGTTCTGCGTGCAACACGTCGGGCCCGTCGGGTCCGGAGACGTGGACGGCCCACCGGCCGGCGAGCTGGTCCCACGCCGCGCTGCGCACCTCCGTGCGGTAGCGGGTACACCCGTGCAGACCGAACCTGGTAGCGCAGTCGGCGAAGTAGGCGCGCAGATCGGGTTGTGGGCTGAAGTACCACGGCCAGTCGTTGCGCTGGGCGAAGCTGTAGCTGTACATGTGGTTCTGGATGTCGACCCTGCACCCGGGGTAGGTGTTGTCGACCCACGTCCCGCCCGGTTCGGCGTTCTTCTCCACGAGCGTCACGTCGACGCCGGCCTGGCGCAGCCGGTGGGCCACGGCGATGCCGCTCATGCCCGCGCCGATGACCAGCGCATGAAGGCGGCGCCGGGGTGCCACGTCGTGCGCATGCCAGCGTGGAGCGCGTGGGTCGTCGGCGACGGCCAGCTCCTCGGAGAGCAGCGCCAGGTAGCGCGGGTCGACCGCCTCGCCGGCGATGAAGTCGATGATTCGCTGCAGGCGGGTCGCGTCCATCTGATGGACCGGCCCGACGCCGGCGGCCCGACCCTGCCAGGCGGATTCGATCGCCGCGCCGGCGAGGGCGATCTGGTCCGCGGTGTAGCCGCACTGGGGCTCGCGGAGTCTCGCCGGGTCGGGGCGTAGGCGACCGTCCAGCACGCCGTCGTCGCCGGTGACGTGGGCGATCGCCGCGAGCAGCGGGACCAGCTCGACGTCGCCGAGGTTCACCGGCATCACGCCAGGCTCACCGCCCGCCGTGATCGGGCGCCCAGGCGAACGCCGGTGGGCGACGCTCGGCGAACGCCGCCGAACCCTCGGCGGCCTCGCCCGAGGTCTGTGCCAGGCGCTGCCAGTGGTCGGCGATGTCGTCGGGGACGTCACCCGTGCGAACGATCTGGTCGATCATCTGCTTGGTCGCCGACTGGCTCAGCAGCGAGCGCTGGCGCAGCGTGGCGCACCACCGCTCGAGTGCCGCGTCCAGGTCGTCGGTCACCTCGTCGACCAGGCCGACGCGCGCGGCCCACGCCGCGTCGTACAGCTCACCGGTGAAGATCATCTGCTTGGTCACCGCGGCACCGAGCAACGCCACGGCACGGCGCAGCGATGCAGGCGGGTAGACCAGCCCGAGCTTGGCCGGGGTGATCCCGAACCTGGCCCGGGGCGTCGCCAGGCGGAGGTCGCAGTCGATCGCCAGCGCGCACCCGCCGCCGACGCAGTCGCCGTCGATCGCCGCGATCGTCGGCTTGGGCAGGCCGGCGAGTGCGTCCTCGGCCGCGAGGTTGACCTCCATGAACGGCCGCATCCCTTCCGGTCGCGTGGCGTGCAGGTCGCGGATGTCGGCTCCGGCGCAGAAGTGCTGGCCCTCGGCGCGCAGCACGACCACGCGCACCGCGCGGTCGTCGGCCAGCGCACGGCACGCCGACTCGAGCGCGGTCCACATCGTGTAGCGCATCGCATTGCGCTTGTCGGGGCGGCACAGGCGGATCGTCCCGATCCCGCCGTCGACCGTCACCTGCACGTCGTTCGTCTCAGCCACGCCTCCCGACGATAGACAGCCGGCGTCGCGCGGCGTGCGCCGGCCGGCCGCGCCGGGCCGGCACTACGCTCGTCGCCGTGCCATCCGCTGCCTCCCCCAGGTTCGGCCGCGCCACGGCGGTCGCCGTTGGTGTCCTTGCCGGCGTCGCGCTCGTGTCGTGCAGCGACGGATCGGCGACACAGGCCACCACGGTGATCACCGTTGTCGACCCCGCCGAGATGACCACCCCCGCGGCCACGTCCGCGGCGACGCCGGCCGCGACGGGCGACCCCAGCGCGGCCGCACCCGACACGACGGCCGACACGACCGGGTCCACCGACCTGACCGCAGGTTCGCAACCGGCCGCCGTCGAGCTGCCCTCTGCGCCGACCGTCACCCCGAGCGGGCCGCAGGCGGGCAGCGAGTTCTGCGCCGCCGTCGCCGAGGCAACGCACGCCAGCAACGTCGCCACCGCCGTGCGCGCCCTGCCCGCCCCCACCGCCGGGCAGACCCGCGCCGCGTTCGACGAGATGCTGCGCTGGCAGGGCGACGCGTTCGACCTCGCACCGGCCGCCGCCGGCAGCTGGGCGACGTTGGGTGCCCACCTCGTGCAGACGACCTCGGACGCGCTGGCCAAGGTCGACTACGACCTGACCCGGCTCCTCGGTGACACGGACTACGCCGCGGCGGTCGCCGCGACGGAGACCCCGGCGGCCGCCGCGGCGTTCACCCAGTTCTCGGCGTACGTCACCTCGCAGTGCGGCATCGACATCGGAGACGACTCATGAGCTTGATCCGGATCAGCGACGAGGTCCGCCAGGCGGTGCACGACGGCACGCCGGTCGTCGCGCTGGAGAGCACGATCATCAGCCACGGCATGCCCTATCCGCGCAACGTGGAGATGGCCGCCGGTGTCGAGCAGATCGTGCGCCGGCACGGTGGCGTCCCGGCGACGATCGCCGTGTTCGACGGCGAGCCCAGGGTCGGGCTGTCAGCTGCCGACATCGAGCGGCTGGCGAGCGAGCCCGACGTGCTCAAGGCGACCACCCGCGACCTCGCCTACCTTGCCGCGGCTCGGCGGACCGGGGCGACGACCGTGGCTTCGACGATGTTCCTCGCGCATCGGTGCGGGATCCGGGTCTTCGCCACCGGCGGGATCGGCGGTGTCCATCGCGGCGCGTCCACGTCGTTCGACATCTCCGCCGACCTCACCCAGCTGGCGGCGACGCCCGTCGCCGTGGTGTCTGCCGGGATCAAGTCGATCCTCGACATCCGCCTGACCTTGGAGTACCTCGAGACCGTCGGCGTTCCCGTCGTGGTGCACGGCAGCGACGACTTCCCCAGCTTCTACAGCCGTGCGTCGGGGCTGGCCGCACCGCGCCGGCTCGACACCGCCGGCGAGATCGCCGCGCTGCTCGACGCGGCGTGGAACAAGCTCGGGCTGGGCTGCGGCGTCAGCATCGCCAACCCGATCCCGGCGGGCGCCGAGATCCCGAGCGGCGAGATCGGCGCGGTGATCGAGCATGCCCTGCAGCGCGCCGACGAGGACGGGATCACCGGTCAGGCGGTCACGCCGTACCTGCTGGCCGAGGTCGTCCGGGCCACAGGTGGGCGCAGCCTGACGGCCAACGTCGCCCTCGTCGAATCGAACGCGGCGTTGGCCGCCGACGTCGCCGTGGAGTTTGCAAAGCTGTCGGGATGATGCTTCATCGACGCGTCGCCCCCGTGGTGCTCGCCGCCGTCGTACTCGGGTCGGCCCCCGCGTCGCTCGCGGTCGCGGCACCGGCCCACGCCGGCGACACCACGCCAGGCCCGCAGCCCCCGACCCCCGCCCAGCAGCACACGATCAGCGAACTGCTGGCGCTCGGCCGGCCGGTGGTGCTGGCCCACACCGGGGGCGAGGACGCCTACCCAGGCTCGACGATGTACGGCTTCGGCGAGAGCATCAACGCCGGTGTCGACATGCTCGACTTCAACCTGTGGACCTCGAAGGACGGCGTGCTCGTGGTCCAGCACGACGAGGGTGTCGAGCGGCTGACCGACGGCACCGGCAAGGTCACCGCGATGACCTACGCCGAGATCGCCAAGCTGGACAACGCCTACTGGTTCACGCCGGACTGCGGCGTGTGCCGTGACCAGCCGGACGCCAGCTACATCTTCCGCGGCGTGCGCACCGGGGCCAAGCCGCCACCGGACCGGTATGCCGCCGACGACTTCCGCATCCCCACGCTGGACGACGTGCTGCAGCGCTACCCGAACGTGCCGCTCAACCTGGAGATCGAGGGCCACGGCGCCGAAGCGCTGCGCACCGCGATGCTGCTCGCCGACAAGCTGACCAGGACGAACATGCTCGACCGGGTCGTCGTCGCCTCGTTCGACGACGCGATCGTCGCGGCGTTCCACCAGATGGCGCCGACCGTGGAGATCAGCCCCGGCAAGGACGCGATCACGGCCTACGTGCTGAGCCGCACGCCGCTGCCCCTCGGCATGCGGATCATGCAGTTGCCACCGGTGACCAAGGTCGGCGACACCGACTTCAAGGTGATCACGCCCGAGCTGATCCGCGACGCCAAGCGCGATCACTATCCCATCTGGGTGTGGCCCAACGACCGCACGCTGGAGAACCTCGCCGCCTACCGCGCGTTCGTCGCCGAGGGACTGGACGGCCTGAACATCAACGTGCCACTCGAAGGCGTGCAGGCCGTCGGCGGCTGAGGCCCCGCTCAGCGAAACAGGTCGCGCGACGAGTCGCGCAGCACGGGCGCGATCGTCGCCGAGTCGTCCGGGGTCCACGGGAAACCGCGGATCACGCCGACCGGGACGCGCGAGATGTTGCCCTTCACCAGCTCCGCCGCGCCGGCCAGTTCGTCGGCGGTGCACACCGCTTGGACCTGGAACTCGTGGCCGTGCGGGTCGTGTTGGCCGATGTAGCTGTGGATCGGATCCATCCCGGCGATGCCGATGGCGATGTCGGTCTGGCCCTCGCGCCAGGCCCGGCCGAACGTGTCGCTGATGATCACGGCGACGTCCAGCCCACGGTCGCCCCACGCGGCGCGCAGCCGCCGGGCCGAGGCGTCCGGATCGACGGGCAGCACCACCAGACGGCCCGCCGCGCCACTCGACGACTGGTCGACACCGCTGTTCGCGCAGACGAACCCGTGATGGGTCTCGGTGATCAGCACCGGGCCGAGCTGACGCACGATCCGGCGCGACTCGCGCAGCACCACCTCGATCACGCCCGGGTGCTTGTCCCAGCGCGCCGCCCACTCGGCGGCGAACGGCGAGGGCGACACGTCGGACAGCTCGACCGTGCGCCTTTCGGCCTTCGACACGATCTTGGAGGTCACCACGACCACGTCGCCGGTGGCCAGTGGGGTGCCGGCGGCTGCCGCGGCATCGGCGATCAGCGTCGCCAGATCGGCACCGGCCCGGACCTCGGGCAGGCCGGGAACCCCGAAGATCGACAGCGACATCGACGGGCGACGGTACCACCCGGGCACAATGGTCGGACCATGAGCGACGACGCGGGCGAACGGCCCATCTCTCCCCTGTTCGACCAGGCCGCGTGGCGCGCGGTCCCCGGGTTCCAGTTCGACGACATCACCTACCACCGCGCTGTCGACCACGGCACGGTGCGCATCGCCTTCAACCGCCCCGAGGTGCGCAACGCGTTCCGGCCGCGCACGGTGGATCAGCTGTACACCGCGCTGGACCATGCACGGATGAGCACCGACGTCGGGTGCGTGCTGCTCACCGGCAACGGTCCGTCACCCCGCGACGGCGGCTGGGCGTTCTGCAGCGGCGGCGACCAACGGATCCGCGGTCGCGACGGGTACCGCTATGCCGAGGGTGACACGGCCGACACGATCGAGCCCGGCCGCGCCGGCCGGCTGCACATCCTCGAAGTTCAGCGCCTGATCCGGTTCATGCCCAAGATCGTGATCTGTGTCGTCCCCGGTTGGGCGGCAGGCGGCGGGCACAGCTTGCACGTCGTCAGCGACCTCACCCTGGCGAGCCGCGAGCACGCCCGCTTCAAGCAGACCGACGCCGACGTGGCCAGCTTCGACGGCGGCTTCGGCTCGGCCTATCTGGCCCGCCAGGTCGGCCAGAAGTTCGCCCGCGAGATCTTCTTCCTCGGGCGCGAGTACTCGGCCGACGACGCCCATCGGATGGGCATGGTCAACGCCGTCGTGGCCCACGACGAGCTGGAGTCCACGGCCCTGCAGTGGGCCAAGGAGATCAACAGCAAAAGCCCCACGGCGCAGCGGATGCTCAAGTTCGCCTTCAACCTGATCGACGACGGGCTGGTCGGCCAGCAGGTGTTCGCCGGCGAGGCGACCCGGCTGGCCTACGGGACCGACGAGGCACAGGAGGGACGAACCTCGTTCCTGGACAAGCGCGACCCGGACTGGCGCGCGTTCCCCTGGCACTACTGACGGGCGCTCCGTGCCCGGCCTGATCCCGGTCGACGACCCGGCCGACGCACGGCTGGCCGTGTTCCGCCTGAACGAGCGCGGCCTGGCCAGCCGCCCACAACGCCGAGACGACACCGGCGACGGCATGTTCCTGGCCGAAGGCGACCTGGTCGTCGAGCGAGCCGTCGCCGCAGGCTGCCGCCCCGTCTGCGCGCTGGTCGACGCGGCCCGCCCGCCCGCCGTGGCGGCCAGGCTGGCCGGCGCGGTGGACGTCTTCGCCGGCGGCGAGCGGATGCGGGCGATGGTCACCGGGCTGGGCGTGCCGCACCCGATCATCGCCGTGTTCCACCGCCCGCCGCGCCCGACGGTCGCCGAACTGATCGAGCGGTCTCGGCGGCTCGTGCTGGTCGAAGCGGTCGACAACCCGGTCAACGTCGGCGGCATCGTGCGCAATGCGGCCGGTCTGGGCTGGGACGGGATGATCCTCGACGGCACGAGCGCCGACCCGCTGGCGCGCCGCTCGCTGCGCGTCTCGATGGGTCACGCGCTGACGTTCCCGCACGCCCGCGAGCGTGGCTTGGCAGGAGCACTCGCCCACTGCGCGACGGCCGGGTTCACGACCGTGGCGCTGACACCCGCGCCCGACGCGGTGGACCTGGACGCGGTCGCGCGCGACGGCCGCGTGGCGGTGATCATCGGCGCCGAGCGCAGCGGGCTGGCACCGGCCACGTTGGCCGCGGCGACGATCCGCGCGCGCATCCCGATGCGTCGTGGGGTGGACTCGCTCAACGCCGCGGCCGCGTCGGCGATCGCCTGCTGGGCCCTGCGCACCCCAGGTCCGGTGCCCGACGGCGGCGACTTCTAGAATCGCCGCTCGTGGACGTGAAAGCGACGCTGGTGGCCGAGCTCGGCAAGCTGCACGACGCCGTGCGGTCCAAGCTCCACGGTCTCGGCGAGTACGACCTGCGC
>CAZMHG010000008.1:15869-17514 GCA_964565975.1 uncultured Ilumatobacteraceae bacterium
GACCCGTAGCGGGACCAACCTGCTGGGTGTCGTCAAACACCTCTCGCTCGTCCAGGCCGGGTACTTCGGCGACTGCTTCGACCGGCCGTGGCCGCGCCCGTTCGACGCGTGGGCCGAGGGCGCGGCGATCAACGACGACATGTGGGCGACGCCCGAGGAGTCCACGGACGAGATCGTCGAGCTGTTCGACGCGACGTGGGATCACGCCCTGGCGACGTTTGCGGTGACCGATCTCGACGTGTTGGGCACGGTGCCGTGGTGGCCGGAGGAACGTCGCCATCCGCCACTGGCGACGGTGATGGCGCACATGCTCGTGGAGCTGGCCCGCCACGCCGGCCAGCTGGACGTCGTGCGCGAACTGGTCGACGGCGCGATCGGCCGGTACCAGGGTGATGGCAGCATCCCGGGTGACGACGAGATCGACTGGCCGGCATACGTCGACAAGGTCGAGGCTGCGGCCCGCAGCGCGGCGCAGGCCACGGCACACACCCCGACCGAGCGCTGACGCGCCGGGCGTGTGCCGCTCACCCGGCGGGACGCCGTGTCGAGATGGGCAGCCCGGTGTCGTTGCGCAGGTGCTCGGCGGCGGGCACGAAGTAGTCCATCAGCCGCCGGGCGACATCCGGCGACGGCGCCTCACGCTCGACGGCGGCGGCCATGTGCAACAGCCAGCGGTCGCGGGCGATCGGGTCCACGTGGAACAGCATGTGCCGCATCCGCAGCATCGGATGGCCACGCTCGTCGTGGTAGGTCGTTGGGCCGCCCCAGTACTGCATCAGGAACAGCGTCAGGCGGCGGCGTGGCCCGGCGAGATCCGCCTCGGCGTACATCGGGCGCAGCACCGCGTCGGTGGCCACAGCTTCGTAGAACGCGTCGACCAAGCGCACGAAGAACGGCTCGCCACCGGCCTGGTCGTACAGCGTCGCGTCGTCGGTCACCGGAACTCCGGCTCGGTCCACTCGGGGAACAGGTCCGGCAGGCCGTCGCTGACGCGGTCGGCGAACTGCGGCGGCCGCTTCTCCAGGAAGCTCATCACGCCCTCTGCCGTGTCGGTGGATCCGCCGCGCAGCAGGATGCCCCGCGAGTCCGCGCGGTGCGCTTCCATCGGATGCGCGGCACCCATCATCCGCCACAGCATCCGTCGGGTCAGCGCCACGCTGACCGGCGCGGTGTGCTCGGCGATCTCGGCGGCCAGCTGGTGCGCTGCCGCGAGCAACTGGTCGGCCGGGTAGACGCCGCGCACCAGGCCGCCGCGCAGCGCCTCGTCGGCGCCGAACAACTGACCGGTGTAGCACCACTCGGCGGCCTGGGAGATGCCCACCAGCCGCGGCAGGAACCACGACGAGCACGCCTCGGGGACGATGCCGCGGCGGGCGAAGACGAAGCCGAACCGGGCCTGCTCGCTGGCCAGGCGGATGTCCATCGGCAGCGTCATCGTCACCCCGACCCCGACCGCGGCCCCGTTGATCGCGCCGATCACCGGCTTCAGGCTGGCGAAGATCCGCAGGGCGACCTTGCCGCCACCGTCACGCGGCACGGCCCGGCCGCCGGTGGTCGCGGCGCCGACGTCGTCGCTGCCGCCGCTGCCGAAGGTGGACGCGCCCGACGACAGGTCGGCGCCTGCGCAGAAGCCGCGGCCGGCGCC
>CAZMHG010000008.1:17524-18435 GCA_964565975.1 uncultured Ilumatobacteraceae bacterium
TCGTCGGCGTCGGTCCGGTCGAACACCTCGATCAGCTCGCGCATCATCGTCAAGGTGAACGCGTTGAGCTGCTCGGGCCGGTTCAGCGTGACGACCGCGACGCGATCGTGGACTTCGTAGTTCACCTGCTCGCCCATCCCGGGCACGCTACAAGGGGCGGCTCAGACGTCGAGGAACTTGCTCGCCGCGGTCGCCGAACCGATCGCGCCGACGACGGCACCGAGCACGACCATGGCCAGCGCGATCCACACCGGGGTCCCGCCGGTGACCACGAAACCTTCCAGGCGTTGTTGACGAAGAACAACGCCAACCCGCCGATCAACCCACCGATCAGGCCCTGGACCAGGCCTTCGAGCATGAACGGCAGGCGGATGAACCAGTCGGTCGCGCCGACCAGCTTCATCACCTCGATCTCGCGGCGCCGGGCGAACATCGCCGTGCGGATCGAGTTCCAGATCAAGAGCACCGCGGCGAGCAGGAGCACGATCGACATCACCAGCGAGCGCAGGCCGACGAACCCCTTCAGCAGGCTGATCGTCGAGATCACCTGGTCCGGCGCGGTGATCTTGAGCACGTTGGGCAACGCCCCGACCGCGGACGTGACGTCCGCGAGCAGCTTGGCGTTGTCACGGATCACGGGCACGACACGGAAGAACGTCGGGATCGTGTCCTCGGTGAGCCGGGCGCGTTGTGCCGGATCCCCGGCGAACAGCTTGGCGGCCACCTGCAGCGCGCACGCGGTGTTGCAGTAGCTGACCCGTTCGATCAGCGTGGTCTGGCCCTGCAGCGCGGTCTGGACGGTCTTGATCTGGTCGGTCGTCGCCTCGTTCTTCATGTAGACGATCAGCTCGACGTCCTTGGTCCACGTCGCCAGCTGGTTGTCGAAGCCCTTCTGGATCAGCAGCGTCAGC
>CAZMHG010000009.1:0-17910 GCA_964565975.1 uncultured Ilumatobacteraceae bacterium
ATGGCCGGTGCGGCGCTGGTGCAGGCCGCGGCGCTCGTGGCGGCCGGGATGTGCCGGTACGTGGTCGTGGTCCGCGCCGTGGTCAGCGCCGTGGACGGGTTCCGGCCCACGTCGGACGGCCTGGCATGGGGTGACGCCCAGTTCACGGTTCCTCACGGGCTGACCCCCGGCATCGGCCGCCACGCGCTCGCCTGGCAGCGCTACGTGGACCAGTTCGGTGCAAGCCGCGACGACCTGTTCCGCGTGGTCGACGTGCAGCGTCGGGCCGCCACCGCCAACCCGTACGCGTACTGGCGCGACACGCCGCTGACGCGTGACGAGTACGTCAACGCGCGGTGGGTGTGCGAGCCGTTGTGCCTGTACGACTGCGACATGCCCGTCACCGGAGCGGTCGCGCTGGTGGTCACCGGCGCGGACCAGGCCGCGGGCCACGCCGCTGCGGCCTATCTGACGGCTGCCGCGAGCGGGCCCGAACCCGAGCGCGCCCTGGGTGATGCGGCGATCGCCGTCGACGACGTGCAGGTCGCGCAGCTGTACGACGGCTTCTCGCCGTTCGTGTTCCACTGGCTCGAGCGGTTGGGTGTCGCGCCGGTCGGGCAATCGCCGCGGCTCGTCGCCGGTGGCGCACTCGAGCGTGGTGGCCTGCTGCCGACCAACACGTTCGGCGGCAGTCTGTCGGAAGGCCGGCTGCACGGGATGGGCCACATCCGCGAAGCCGTGCTGCAGGCGATGGGCCGCGCTGGTGAGCGGCAGATCACCGGGGTCCGTCACAGCATCGCGCTGGTCGGGATCCCCGAGGACGCGGCGCTGATGGTGTTCTCACCCGAGACGAGCAGCTGAGGGAGCCGAACCATGACGGACGCACGCATCGACTACCGCGTCGACCAGCACGTCGCCTGGATCACGATCGCCAACGAGAGCAAGGCCAACTGCATGACCTTCTCGATGATCCAGGACCTAGCGGCGCGCTGGAAGCAGGCCGATGCCGACGACGACGTGCGCGTCGCCGTCCTGTCCGGCTCGGGGAGCAGGCACTTCTGCGCAGGGGCCGATCGGGCTGCGATCAGCGGCGACGTGGCCCCGTTCGAGCCCGGCGCGCAGCACAACCAGACCGCACTCACCCTCGGGTTCAGCAAGCCGGTCGTGGGGATGATCAACGGGGCGGCGATCGGCCTTGGCATGAACCTGGCGATCGACTGCGACATCCGCGTCGCCGCCACGCACGCCTTCTTCGCCGATCCGCGCACGTCCTTCGGTCTGCCGCCCAACGCCGCGCTCGGCCTGGCGACGAGGTTGCCTGGGGGCGAGGCAGGGCGCCTGGTGCTGGCCGGCGCTCGGCTGAGCGCGCCGCGGGCGCACGCGCTGGGGCTCGTCGCCGATCTCGCCGAGGACGCCGACGACCTGGCCCGGCTGGCTGCCGGGTACGCCGCGGCGATGGTCGCCCAGCCGCCGGACGCGCTGCGTGCCAACCTGGCCCTGCTGCGCCGGCTGTGCACGAGCCCGCACGTCACCGACGTGATGGCGGCCGCCGACCGGCAGGCCGACGAAGTTCGCATGCGCGCCGCCGACGGCGGCGGGAAGGGAGCCGATCGCTCATGATGGACGTCCAGCTGACCACGTGGTTGATCTTCTCGCGAGCGATCGACCACTTCCCCCACGTCGAGGTGGTGTCGCGGCGGGCCGACGGCTCGATCCATCGCCAGACCTACGGGGAGATGGCGGTTCGCGCGCAACAGCTGATGCACGCGCTCGACGCGCTCGGCGTTCCGGCGGGGGCGCGCATCGGCACCCTCGCCTGGAACGGGTATCGCCACCTCGAGGCGTACTTCGCCGTTCCGTGCAGCCGGCGCGTGTTGCACACCTTGAACATCCGGCTGTCGGCCGAGGAACTGGCCTACGTCATCAACCATGCGGCCGACGAGGTGCTGCTGGTCGACGCCGAGTTCCTGCCGGTCGTCGCGCAGATCCGCGACCGGCTCACGTCGGTGCGCCACGTCGTCGTCCTCGGGCCCGAGGTGGTCGATGCCGGCATCGACGGACTGCTGGCCTACGAGGAGCTGATCGCCGGCCGACCGGGGGTGTATCCGCGCCCGGAGATCGACGAACGCGAGGTGATGGGCCTGTGCTACACCTCGGGCACCACCGGGCGCTCGAAGGGAGTCCCGTACACGCATCGTTCGACGCTGCTGAACGTGATGGGGGTGACCTCGATGGGCGGCATGGCGTTCGGCCCGCAGGACTGCGTGCTGGCGATCGTGCCGATGTTCCACGCCGCGGCGTGGGGCATGCCGTACGCGGCCACCAGCGTGGGGGCCAAGCAGGCGTTCTTCGCCGGACCGTTCGACCCGGAGGTCGCCCTGCAGTTCATCGCCGACGAAGAGGTCACCGTCGCCGCAGGCGTGCCCTCGGTGTGGCTGACGATGTCCGATGCAGCCCGCGCGCACCCGGAGCGGTTGCGGACCATGCGCCACATCATCTCCGGCGGGAGCCAGCCACCGCCTGCTCTGATGTCGATGTACGAGCACGAGTTCAAGGTGCCGATCATCCAAGCCTGGGGCATGACCGAGACCTCGCCGCTCGCGGCTGCCGCATGGCCGCAGCACGCGATGCGGCACAGCTCCACCGCCGACGTCGAGCGCCGTGTGCGCACCCAGGCCGGGGTGCCGTTGCTCGGCGTCGAGGTCAAGCTGGAAGACGACAACGGCCAGCCCGTGCCGTTCGACGGCGTGACGATGGGCAACCTGTTCGTGCGCGGGCCATGGGTCACCGATCACTACGAACGGGACGAATCGCCGGAGTCCTTCGTCGACGGCTGGTTCCGCACGGGCGACGTCGCGGTGGGCTCACCCGACGGCTACTTCACGATCGCCGACCGGACCAAGGACCTGATCAAGTCGGGCGGCGAGTGGATCTCGTCGGTGGCGATGGAGGCCAGCATCATGGCCATGCCGTCCGTGCGTGAAGCGGTGGTGGTGGGCGTTCCCGACCCGAAGTGGCAGGAGCGGCCGCTGCCGTGCGTCGTGCTCGAGGACGGGCAGCAGGTGAGCATCGCCCAGATCCGCGAGCACCTCGAAGCCGATGGGTTCGCCCGCTGGCAGCTCCCGGACACGTACGTCGCCATCGGGGAGATCCCCAAGACCGCCGTCGGCAAGGCCGACAAGAAGGTGCTGCGCGCCCAGTACTCGGGCGACGACGGGATCGGCCGCTCGACGAGCAGCGCGAACGCAACCCACACAGCGAAGGAGCAATCATGAGCGGTCGACTCACCGGTCTTCGGATCGTCGTCGTCGGTGCCGGCCAGTCGGATGGGCAGACCCTCGGGTTCGGTCGAGCGATCTCGGCCCTGTTCGCCCGCGAGGACGCCGAGCTGCTGCTCGTCGATCGCGAACTGGCACGAGTGCAGACCACCGCGGCATCCATCGAGGAGGACCACCCGGCCCACGCCGGCAAGGTGATCTGCCATCAGGCGGACATCACCTCCGCGGCCGACGTCGACACCATCGCCGCGGCCGCCCGCGAGCAGCTGGGTGGTGTCGACGTCCTGGTCAACAACGTCGGCATCCTCGGCATCGGCACGGTCACCGATGCCGACGAGGCGTTGTGGGACCGGGTGATGGACACCAACTTGAAGGGCATGTGGATGACCTGCAAGGCGATCATCCCGTTGATGATCGACGCCGGCGGCGGCTCGATCGTCAACATGTCGTCGACCGGTTCGCACCGTGGTGTGTCGCCGGCGTACTGCGCTTCCAAGGCCGGGGTGAACTCGCTGACCCGGTCGATCGCGACGGGCTACGGCCGGTTCGGGATCCGGGCGAACTCGATCCTCCCGGGGTTCATCGACACCCCGATGGCGATCGACGGCACGATCGCGATCCGTGGCGGATCGCGCGAGGAGCTCGTCGAGGCCGGCCAGCGGCGCACCCCGCTGGCCTACAAGGGCTCGGCGTGGGACGTGGCCTACGCCGCGCTGTACCTCGCATCCGACGAGTCGAAGTTCATCTCGGCGAACGAGCTCGTCGTTGACGGTGGATCGCTGGCGATGCTCTGACCGAAATGTGCTTGCGCACGCATCTTCTTCGCAGTAGAGTGCACCGACGCTCGAGGAGCTGGGGGACCAACACATGACGGTCGATCTGACCAACGACACGGTCATCGTCACCGGGGCGGGACGCGGTCTCGGTCGCTCGTACGCCCTCGACCTGGCGTCGCGCGGGGCGAACGTGATCGTCAACGACGTCGCCGCCGACGAGGCCGACGCCGTCGTCGCCCAGATCGTCGCCGCCGGCGGGCAGGCAGCGGCCGTCGCCGCGAGCGTCTCCACCCCCGCGGGTGGGGCGTCGATCGTCGAGGCCGCGCTCGACACGTTCGGCTCGGTCGATGCCGTGGTCAACAACGCCGGCTTCCTGCGCTGCGGGTACTTCGAAGAACTGAGCCAGGACGACATCGACAGCGTCATCGACGTGCACCTGCGCGGCGCCTTCCACGTCACCCAACCTGCGTGGCGGCAGATGGTCGCCGCCGGGTACGGACGGATCGTGTTCACCTGCTCGGCGTCGGGCATGTTCTCCAACCAGGGGCTGGCGAACTACGCAGCGGCCAAGGCAGGCCTGTACGGCCTGACCAAGGCGCTCGCCTTCGAGGGCGCGGCGCACGGCATCGGTGTCAATGCGCTCCTGCCCAACGCGGCGACGAGCATCATGGCGACCTCGCCGATCCCCAACTTCCTGGAGCTGTGGGACTCGATGATGCCGCCGGGGATCACTCGCGCGTCGATCCCCGAGGAGCGCCGCCAGACACACCTCGTGACACCGCTGGTGACGTTTCTGGCCAGCCGCCAGTGCGCGGTCAGCGGCGAGGCCTACTCCAGCATCGGCGGGCACTACGCGCGGATGTTCGTCGGTGTCTCCGACGGATGGCTGTCGCCGACCCCCGCGGTGACGGCAGACGACATCGAGGCGCACCTCGCCCAGATCCGTGACGTGACCAAGCACTCGGTGCCGAACTGGCTGTTCGACGAGTGGGCCGGCGTCGCCCAGCAGATCCAGGACAGCCAGCGCCAGGGGAGCAGCAACTGATGTACGCCGGTCACCACGTCTTCGACGTCCACGGTCACGTCTCGCCGCCCCTTGGAGGCATGGGCCTGTACTTCATGCTCCTGCAAGCGACGAACAGTCCCGTGGCCACACCGTTCGAGCAACCCCAGGGCAACTACGACTTCGGCGACGACCAGTGGCAGGCGGCGGTCGCCCGCCACCTGCAGATGCTCGACGACCGGGAGATCGACGCACAGCTGCTCGGTCCGCGGCCGTTCTTGATGTTCGGCGGGATGCAGCCACACCTGTTCCCGCACTGGACCCGCTTCGTCAACGACTGCATCGCCAAGCAGGTCGAGATCCGCCCGGATCGGTTCATCGGTGCCTGCCAGCTGCCCCAGAGCGTCACCGAAGCGGACAGCACGCACTGCCTCGCCGAGCTCGATCGGTGCGTCGGCGATCTCGGCTTCGGCGGGGTCTACGTCAGCCCGGACCCAACCAACCACCGCGACGGGCCGAGCTTCGCCAGCCGCTACTGGGATCCGGTGTACGCCCGCTGCGAGCAGCTTGGTGTCCCGATCGTGATCCACGGGACGGGCTGCGGCGACCCGCGCCTGGCCCACATCCCGAACAACTATCAGATGGCGTTCGTCGCCGAGCAGTACTGGGCGGCGCAGTCGCTCGGTCACAGTGACGTGTTCGATCGCTTCCCTGGCCTGAAGGTGTTGGTCTGCCACTGCGGTGGAGCGCTGAACCGCTTCATCGCCTCCGATCCACACCTGCCCCAGCGCGACCTCTCGCAGAACCTGTTCTACGACTCGTGCGCCCACGACACCGACTTCCTGCAGGCGGCGATCAAGCAGCGCACGCCGTCGCAGGTGGCCTTCGGTTCCGAGGCCCCGGGATCGGGCGGCGCGCTCCGCCCGGACACCGGACGCCCGGCCGACGACCTGGTGCCGGTGATCGGCGGGTTCGACTTCCTGAGCGCCGACGACAAGCGGATGATCTTCGAGACGGTGCCGCTGTCGGTGGTCCCGGCGTTTCGCAGGATGGCGTGATGGGCGACGCACGAACCAGCGTGTACGTCGACGGCCTCGGCCATGGCGGCCAGCCGATCCCCAACGCCTGCCGGCTGGGCGATCTGGTGTGGTCCGGCGGGGTCAACGGCCTCGATCGGGCGTCGGGTCGGGTGCCGGCGGAGATCGCCGACGAGATGGCCAACATGTTCGCCAACGTCGTCGCGATCGCGGCCGCTGCGGGCATCGGGGTCGAGCGCATCGTGCGCATGACGGTGTTCGTCCGGCAGCGGGCAGACGCGCTGACGGCGGCGCTGAACGCCGAATGGGTGGCGATGTTCCCCGATCCGTCCAGCCGGCCGGCGCGGCACGTGCAGGTCGGCGAGATCCACGCCGCGCTGCAGGTGCAGTGCGAGTTCGTCGCCGTGGCAGGTGGGTCGTGAGCCAGGTGGTCGGCGGCATCGCCACCGCCCACACGCCACTCCTGACGGTCGGCGCGGAGCACTGGTTGACGCTGGCGCTGCGTGATCGTGTCAACCCCGACCTGTACGACGAGGCCGGCACGCACGTGACCTACGACGTGCTTGCCGAGCGCGCCGGTGACAGGTTCGCCGGACAGGCCAACCTCGCCCGGTTCGAGCTCGACCGCGCCCGCTGCGAGCGCGGCATCGACGCGCTCCGCGCCCACATCGCCGCAGCCCGCCCGGACGTGCTGGTCATCGTCGGGGACGACCAGCTGGAGCTGTTCGACGCGACCAACCAGCCGGCGATCGCGGTCTTCCACGGCACGGTGGCCAACATGGCCCATCTCGATCTCATCCCGCCAGGGCCGATGGGTGACGAGCTGCGTCACAACTACGCGATGGAAGGCGGCGCCACGCTGCCGGTGCATCAGCCCCTCGCCGTCGCGCTGTGCACCGGTCTGGTCGAGCGCGGCTTCGACCTGGCGACGAGCGCGGCCGAGCCACCTGGCAAGGGTTTCGGCCACGCCTTCGGCTTCATCTCGCGGCGACTGGCCAGTGACGATCTGCCGATCGTGCCCGTCCTGCTGAACACCTACTACCCACCGAACCAGCCTTCGCCGCGTCGTTGCGTGCAGCTGGGCGAGGCGTTGCGCGAGGCAGTCGAGGCGTTCGACGCCGACCTGCGGGTGATGTTCGTCGCGTCCGGCGGGCTCAGTCACTTCGTCGTCGACGAGGACCTGGACGGGCGCGTGCTGACCGCGATCCGCAACGACGACGTCGAGGCGATGAGCGCGCTGCCCGTGCAGCAGTTGCAGGCCGGGTCGTCGGAGATCCGCAACTGGCTGACGCTCGCCGGCGCGATGCGCGGCCGACCGGTCGTCCACGAGACCTACGTCCCCTGCGTGCGCACCGAAGCCGGCACCGGCATCGGTGCCGCGTTCCTCGCATGGGCATAGCGCGTCGGGTCGCTCTCGCCGGACGTGCTCGTCGGCCGGCCAACCCAAAGGAGCAGTGATGTCGCTTGTCGGCCAGTTTGCCGGGCTCGACGCGTGCGCCGTGTCGGACGCCCTCGATCGGCTCGGGATCCCCGGGCGCGTGGTCGACGGCATCGTGCCGCTCGCCAGCCGCGGCCGGCTCGTCGGCCGGGCGGTCACCGTGCAGCTGGATGCCCCAACCGCGCCGTCCGGTGGGACTGCCGGCCAGGCGCCGGCCCCGCGCCATCTGGGTACGTCCGCGGTCGAGGTCTCCGGGCCGAGCAACGTGATCGTCGTCGCCCATCAGGGTCGTCTCGACTGTGCCGGGTGGGGCGGCAACCTGGCGCGTGCGGCCAGGTTTCGCGGTGTCGCCGGTGTCGTCGTCGACGGTGCCGTTCGCGACGTCGACGAGATGCGCGACATCGGCTTCGTCGCCTACGGCCGCGGGTCGACGCCACGCACGGCTCGCGGCCGGACGCGCGAGGTGACGTTCAACGAGCCGGTCGTCGTCGCCGGGGTGACGGTCTCGCCGGGCGACCTGGTGGTGGCCGACGCCACCGGCGTGGTGTTCGTGCCCGCGGCGATCGTCGACGAGGTGCTGGCGACTGCGTTGGAGATCGTGCGTGTCGAAGCGGCGATGGCCGACCGGATCGAACGCGGCGAGCCCGTCGGCAGCGTGATGGGGGCGAGCTACGAGAACCAGTTGAAGGGGAGCGAACGATGACGATCCGATCGAGGCTGGAGGCGCTGGACACCTGCGCCCTGTCCGATGCGCTCGACCGCGCGGGAATCGACGGGCAGGCTGTCGGCCTGGTGCCGATGGAACGCACGATGCACTTCGTCGGTCAGGCGTTCACCGTGCGCATGCTGCCGACGGGCACGTCGGGCAAGTCGGTCGGTGACTACATCGACGAGGTCGCTGCGGGTCAGGTCGTGGTCATCGACAACGGTGGAAGGCTCGACGCCACCGTGTGGGGCGACATCCTGACGACGACGGCGAGTCGCAACAAGGTCGCGGGGACGGTGATCGACGGCGTGTGCCGCGACGCGACGCGCAGCGCCCAGCTGGACTACCCGCTGTTCGCCCGGGCCAACACGATGCGTACCGGCAAGGACCGGGTCTGCGCCGAGGACTACGGGGTGCCCGTGCAGCTGGCCGGTGTGCGCGTCGAGGCCGGCGACTGGCTGGTCGGCGACGCCGACGGTGTGGTGGTGATCCCTGCCAGCCGCGTGGAGCAGATCGTCGAGATCGCCGAGCGGATCACCGCCGTCGAGGACGTCATCCGCTCTTCGATCGATGCAGGGGAGCGTCTGGACGATGCACGCCGGCAACTCGGCTACCACGCGCTGCAGACGCGGGCGACCGATGAGTGAGCGGTTCCTCCCATCGGCAACGTTGCACGAGGCCGCCGGCCGGCTCGGTGCGCTGCCTGCGGCGATTGCTCCGGTCGATCGAGCAATGCGCATCGCCGGGCCCGCCTTCCCGGTGCGTTGTGCACCCGGTGACAACCTCTGGATCCACCACGCCCTGGCCCGGGCGGCGGCCGGCGATGTGCTGGTGGTGTCGATCGGGCACCGGTTCGAATACGGCTACTGGGGTGAGCTGATGACGGTTGCCGCGGCTGCCGCACGGCTCGGAGGGTTGGTGATCGACGGTCACGTGCGTGACCACGACCGCCTGGTCGAGATCGGGTTCCCGGTGTTCGCCCGTGGTCTGTGCATCAGGGGCACGGTGAAGCGTCCCGACGCCCCGGGCTGGCTGAACCGTCCGGTGGTGATCGGCGACGTGCGCATCTCGCCGGGCGACCTGATCGTCGGCGACGCCGACGGGGTGGTGGCGATCGAGCGCGACCAGGTGCCCAAGGTGACGGCTGCGGCCGTGCAGCGCGAAGCCAACGAGGAGCGGTATCTCGCCGAGCTCCGGCGCGGGGTGTCGACGATCGACGTGTTCGGTCTCCCGGCGATGAACGCCGACTCGCCCGCCGCTAGTTGATTGCGCACGCATATGATCGCGTCTATGATGTCGCCGTCGTCGCCGGCCGGTAGGCAGTTGTGGCAGGCGACGATCGGCACGACAGGGGAGGGATTGACATGCTCGTGACAGGCACCGTCGAGGAGATGCTGGCCGATCCGGCGATCGCCCTCGACCCGCACCCGCTGTACACCAAGTTGCTCGCCGAGCATCCCGTTTGGATCTCGCCCAGCGGGGTCAAGGTGTTCAGCCGCCACGCCGACTGTGTGGCCGTGCTGCGCGACCACCAGCACTTCGGACAGATCGCCGCGCAGCACAAGAAGCCGTCGTTCTTCGGCCTCAACCCTCCCGAGCACACCCGTCTGCGTGGCCTGGTGGCTCGCGCGTTCACGCCGCGGGCGATCCAGCAACTGTCCGACGAGGTCCAGGTCGCGTCGAGCAACCTGCTCGCGCCGATCCGCGACCGTGGCCGGATGGAGCTCGTCTCCGAGTACGCCACGCCACTTGCCGCGCACATGATCACGGTGATGCTCGGCATCCCGTTGGAGGATCGGGCCCGCTGGGAACCGTGGGCCAACTCGATCCACCACGCCGTCGGCACGATCAACCTGCTGCCGGCACACGCCGAGGAGTTCAACCGGCGCATGGCCCTGGCGCGCGAGGGATCCGAGATGGAGGCCAACTACTTCACCGAGGTGATTGCCGGCCGCCGCAGCGCCCCACGCCGCGACGACGTCCTCAACACGCTCATGGAAGCCGAGAGCGAAGGTGACCGGCTGACCGACGAGGAGCTGCGCTACACGCTGGTCCTGCTGCTGGGTGCCGGTCATCACACCACCGTCAACCTGATCGTCAACACCGCGCTCGCGCTGTTCCAGCACCCGGATCAGCTCGCCAAGGTGCGCGCCGATCGTTCGCTCGTGCCCAAGGCGCTGGACGAAGCTGCCCGTTGGGACGGTGTGCTGCAGCTCACGTCGCGCATCGCCCTGACGGACGCGAGCGTCGGTGGGGTCGACATCCGCGCGGGCGAGATCGTCCACCTGATGTTGGGCGCGGCAAACCGCGATCCCGCGGTGTTCTCCGACCCGGAGACCTTCGACGTCGAGCGCGCCGACGTCGCCCGGCATCTCGGCTTCGGCTTCGGCATCCACTTCTGTCTCGGCCGCCCGCTGGCGATCGCCGAGAGCACGGTGGCGATCAACACCCTCCTCGACCTCGGCGACGACCTCGAGCTCGACGACTTCGTGTACGACGGCATGTTCACGCTGCGCGGTCCGTTCCGTCTGCCGCTCAAGTGGGGTACGACGGCCGCGCGGTGAAGGCGCCGCTGCCCGAGTGCCCGTACGACCCGGTCGCCGGCCCCGAGGTGCGGGCGTTTCCGCCGACGGCGCTGCGCGGCTACCGCGAGTTCCCGGTGTTCCACTCGCCGCTCCACGGCGGCTTCTGGGTGGCCACCGACTACCGCACGGTGCGCCAGGTACTGCGCGACGCGACGTCGTTCTGCCAGAGCCCGAACGGCAGCGTGCCACGGGTTCCCTACACCCGGCCGCGCGTTCCCAACAGCATCGACGACCCGGAGCACCGCACGTGGCGCAAGCTGCTGCTCCCCCTGTTTGCGCCGCGGTGGTCCGATGCGTTGGAGCCGATGCTGCGCGCGACGGCCCGCGAAACGCTCGATCTGCTGGCTCCCGCCGGGTCGTGCGAGGCCCTCGGCCAGTACGCGTTCGCCCTCCCTGCGGCGCGCTTCTGCGCCCAGCTGGGCCTCCCGGTGGAGCGCCAGGCAGAGTTCCTGCACCTCGGCAACGAGCTGATCTACGGCACCGTGCGAGTCCGTGCCGAACATGGGGATGCTGCCGCGGCCTCCCATCGGGCACGGTGCAGCGATCGGATCGACGACGAGTTGGGCGAGCTCGTCGCCCGGCGGCGTACCACGCCGGGCGACGACATCGTCTCGGCGTTGCTCGGCGCCGAGCGAGACGGTTCGCCCCTGACCGACGACGAGATCCTCAACGTCGTGTCCTTCCTGTTCTTCGCCGGCATCGACTCCACTGCCACGGCGATCGGGTTCGCCCTGCTCCACCTCGCCCAACACCCGGACGACCGGCGGGCGTTGACCCGCCGGCCCGAACTGTGGCCCACGGCGGTCGACGAGTTGCTGCGCGTCGGCGCCGTGCACCACCTCGGCCGCCTCACCGGTGCCGCGGTCGAGCTGGCCGGCGTCACCATCCCGGCTGGCGAGCTGGTGCTCGCTCCCACCGCGGCCGCCAACCGGGATCCCGCGGTGTTCGACGCGCCTGATGACGTCCGCCTCGACCGCAGCCCGAACCACCACCTGACCTTCGGGGTCGGGCCGCACCACTGCCTGGGCGCCGGGCAGGCCAGGTTGGAGATGGCGATCGCGCTCCAGGAGTTCCTGGCCCGGATCCCCGAGTTCGAGCTCGACCCGGACGTCGCGGTCACCTACGTCTCGAGCGGGGGCAAGTCGCGCCCGTCGGCCGTCCCGTTGCGTTATCCGCCGTCCGACGGCCCGGTCGCGGGCAGGCGATGACCGACCACGCCGCCGACCCGCGGCGGCTCGCCGGCAAGGTCGCCGTCGTCACCGGCGGCGGCAAGGGCATCGGCGAGGCCGAGGCGACGTTGCTGGCGCGTCAGGGCGCCCGCGTCGTGGTTGCCGACATCGGCGTGGACGATGGCGTCAGCCGTGCCGAACGCGTCGCCGCCACGTTGCGATCGGACGGCTGCGACGCCGTCGCCTACACCGACGACATCGCCACGTTCGCCGGTGCACGCGGCCTGATCGAAGCCGCCGTCGACACGTTCGGCGGGATCCACATCGTGGTCAACAACGCCGGGCTGCGCGCCGGCGGGCCGATCACCGAGATCGACGAGGACGACTACGACGTCGTCCTCGACTCGCATCTGCGGGCGACCTACGGAACGATCAAGTTCGCCGCACCGCACTTCGTGCGCCAGCAGGCCGGCGTGATCGTCAACACCAGCTCCGAGTCGGGCCTCGGCCACGCCTACAACACCGCGTATGCCGCGGCGAAGGAGGCGGTGACGGGGTTGACCAGGTCGGTCGCCCGCGAGCTGGGCATGCACGGCGTTCGTTGCAATCAGGTCCGGCCGAACGCGCAGGAGACCACCAAGGTCGCGTCGTTCGTCGCGACCATGCAGCGCGCCAAGCCGCACTACGACCAGCTCGGCCGGTACTGGCTGGGCACGCGGGGCGACCTGCGCCGGCCGTCACGGCCCGCGGACGTCGCCACGCTCGTCACCTGGTTGTGCACCGACGCGGCCGCGTCGCTCAACGGGCAGGACTTCCTGGTGATGGGCGCCGAGTACGGCGTGTGGACCGAACCCGACATCTGCCGCAGCGCCGTACTCCCGGGTGGTTGGACGCTGTCCGCGCTCGATGAGTGGGCTCCGCAGCTGCTGGTCCATGGGCTGACGAACCGGTTCCTCACCGCGCCCGTACCGGCGGGGGACTGATGGACGACTCCACCGCGGTCGGGAACCTGCTGGCGGAGTACTCGCTTGCCGTGGGCGAGCGGCGGTGGGACGACTGGACGGCGCTGTTCGAACCCGACGGCAGGCTCACCGTCCGCGATCAGCTCGTGGTCGGCCACGACGAACTGCGCCGGTTCATCGAGCGCACACACGACGGGTGGGCCACCTCACGACCATTCGTCGCCAACGTCCGCGTCGAGTTCGACGCAAGCGCGTCACGCGTCGTCAGCTCGTTCTACCTGGTGCGCGGCCACGGCGGCGCGCTGGCGATCGTCAGCTGCGGCACGTACCGCGACGTCCTCGTGCGAACGCCGCTGGGGTGGCGGTTCCGGCACCGCCACATCGAGATCGATCAACCGACCGTCGAGCGCGGTGGCGCGCTCGACGCAACCGAGTAGAGGAGGTAGCCGTGCAGCGACTCGATCTTGCATCCGGTGCTGTGGACCGTCCGGTCATCGCGGTCGTCGCACCATTCGACGGTGTCCACCGCCTGCACCGCACGCTGTTGCGACGTGTCCGCCAGCTTGCCGAGTCGCGCAGGGCGCTGGTCGGCGCCGTGGTGGTCGACGGTGGCGTCCACCACCGCGCCCGGGTCCTCACCGGGTTGGAGCATCGGCTGGAGCTGTTGGACGAGACCGGCGACGTGGACGTGGCGTGGACCGTGGACGCAGGGATCTTCGAGCGTCCGGCAGCCGTGCTCCGTGACGTCCTGGACACCGTGCGGCCCACGGCGTACGTCTCGGCCGCCGACCTGCGCCGGGCCGACGGAACGCCGTTCGTCCTCGACGACTACCGCGACCTTTCAGCAGGCAGCGGGGTGGCGGTGCTCGACCTCGCCGAACTGGTGCCGGAGTTCAACCGGCTCCCGGAGACCATCTTCACGGTCGCCAGCATCAGCGAGCATCTGGCCGTCGGCAACGTGTCGGTCGCCGGCCGGTTGCTGGGGCGGCCGTACGAGATGCGCGGGATCGTCGAGCACGGCGACGAACGCGGACGGACGATCGGGTTCCCGACGGCGAACCTGGCGGTGCCCGAGCGTCACCTGCTGCCGGCCGACGGCGTGTACGCCGGGGTCGCGGTGTGGGACGACGTGGTGGTGCCTGCGGCGATCTCCCTCGGTCGCCGGCCGACGTTCTACGAGGCCGGTTGGGAGCTGCTCGAAGCGCACCTGATCGACTTCGCTGGCGACCTGTACGGCCGGGCGCTGCGCGTGCTGTTCCTCGAGCACCTCCGGCCGCAACGGAAGTTCGCCTCGGTGGACGCCCTGCAGCGCCAGCTCGAGCTCGACGTGGCCCTGGCCCGTGAGCTCGACGTCGTGGGCAGCTACACGGCGAGCAGGGCCTGGTAGCGGGCGGTCCTGCGCCGGCCCTGCGCCGGTCGGTGCGAGACGCGTTGATCTCGCGCCTCACATCCGAATATGATGCTTGCGCACGCATAGAATGGGGGATCGATGAAGGTCGATGAGGCAGTGCATGCGGGGATGCCCGACGCGCCAGGCGCCGTGCTGCCCGACGCGCCGGGTGCCGTGGTGCCCGACGCGCCTGGCGCTGCCGCGAAAGCGGCCTGGCAGGCCGACCGGGCGAAGCGATACGGCGCCGAGGAGTTCGTGGCCCACAATCGCAGCGGCGTCGACGTCCAACCGGCGTACGGAGCCGACGACGCGCTGGCCGACGCGGCGACGATGCCCGGGCAGTTCCCGTACCGCCGTGGGATCTACCCGGTGCACTACCAGTACCAACGGTGGATGGATCTGCAGATCATCGGCTTCGGCACCGCGAGCCAACTGCGAACCCGTATGGACCTGCTGAAGGACGTCGGCGGTGCCGAGGGGTACTTCGGCGGCGAGGCATACAACATCATCTTCGACATGGCCGGGTCGATGGGCTTCGACCCGGATCATCCGGCGGTCCAGGGAAGCGTCGCCGACTGCGGTGTCTCGATTGCCACACTCGACGACTTCGTGACCCTGTTCCAGGGAAAGGACCTGCGCCGCACGCACGTCTCGATGGTCTCCAACGCCGGCTCGCCGGCGATGTTGGCGCTGTACTTCGCCGCGGCGGAACAGATGGGATTCGGCCTGGATCAGATCGCCGGCAACATCACCAACTACATCTGGGACTTCTTCGGCCACTGCGGCGGGGTCAACTTCTCGCCACGTGGCAGCTACCGGATGTGCGTCGACGTCGCTGCCTATTGCGCCGAGCATGCCCCACGGTTCAACACCGTGACCGTGAGCGAGCACAACATCTGCGAGGCAGGGGCGACCAGCGTCCAGGCCGTGGCGCTGACCATCGCCACGATCATCGCCCTCAACGAGGAGTGCCGTGCGCTGGGCGTCGAGATCGACGACGTCGCTCATGGCTATGGGTTCCACGTCCGCTACGGCGAGGACATCTTCGAGGACGTCGCCAAGACGAGGGCGCTTCGCGCGCTGTACGCGCGGGTCAACGCAGAACGTTTCGGCTGCACCCGCCGCCAGTCGCTGCAGGCCAAGATCCACGGTCAGACTGCCGGCTCGTTGCTCACCGTGCAGCAACCGCTGAACAACATCGTGCGCAACGCGTACGGCGCGCTGGCGGCGACGTTGGCCGGCGTCAACGGGATGACCATCAACGCCTATGACGAAGCGCTCGGCCTGCCCACGGAGGAGGCGGTCACGCTGTCGCTGCGGACGAGCCAGATCCTTGCCGAGGAGCAGCAGGTGACCAAGGTGACCGACCCCCTTGCCGGCTCGTACTACGTCGAGCAGCTCACCGCATCGATCGAGCGTGCCTGCTCCGAACTGATCGAGGAGATCGACGCTCGCGGTGGGCTGGTGCAGTGCATCGAACAGGGATGGGCCCAGGCGCTGGTGACCGCGTCGGCCTTCGAGTGGCGTCAGCAGGTCGAGGCCGGGACGCGTCGCATCGTCGGGGTCAACAGCCACGTCACCGACGAGGAAGCCACCTACCCGGTGTTCCAGCCCGATCCCGCCGCTGCCGCGGCCGCCGCGGCGCGAGTGCAGGCGCATCGCGCACAGCGTGATCAGGCGGGTTGCGATGCCCGGCTGGGCGAGTTGCGGTCGGCAGGTGTCGAGCTGATGGCCGGCCGCTCGGCGGGTGGCGTGACGGCGTGCCTGGTCGCTGCGGCCCGCGCCGGCGCGACGCTGGGGGAGATGCAGGCAGTGCTGTTCGAGACCCTCGGACGGAACAAGTGAGCGGCGTCGACGCCAGGCGCGAGATGCCGCCCGTCCGCGTGCTGCTGACCAAGAGCTTCATCGACAGCCACGACCGCGCCATCCGCACGGTCGCGGCCACGCTGCGCGACGCCGGTCTGGAGGTCGTCCTCGTCGACTACGAGATCCCCGACGACGTGGTGCACATCGCGCTGCAGGAGGACGTCGACGTCATCGGCCTCAGCTTCATGTCCGGCGGGCAGGTCCATGTCACCGAGGCGGTCATGTCCCAGCTCGCCGCCGTCGGGCTGCGGATCCCCGTCGTGGTCGGTGGCACGATCCGACCGTTCGACGTGGACAGCCTAATGACGGCAGGCGTCAGTTCGATCTTCCGCGGCGGCGAGACGTTGGCGTCGATGGCCGAGGAGTTCTCCCGCCTCGGCCGCGACCGCCAGCAGTCCGCCGGGCGCGCGGACTGACATGGCGGGCTGAGGTGGCGGATCCCCCCGCCGGTGCGGCCCTCGACGTCGTCGCCGCGCTCGAACGTCACGACGTCGGTGCGCTCAGCCGTGCGATCACCGCGGTGGAAAACGAGACCCCACTTGGTCTCGCGGTGCTGGACGCGATCTCGTCACGCCCGGCGTCGCCGGCGACGCTGATCGGCATCACCGGACCGCCCGGCGCCGGCAAGTCGACGTTGATCGGCAACCTGCTCGCCCTGTGGTCGGCGCGCGGAGACCGCGTCGCCGCGGTGCTGATCGACCCGTCGAGCACCAAGACCGGCGGCTCGGTCCTCGGCGACCGTGTTCGCTTCAGCCGCGCGGTCGATCGGCGGGTGTTCATCCGTTCGGTGGCCACCCGCGGGCACGTGGGTGGCCTGACGCGGACGTCGGCGCAGGTGCTGGCGCTGTTCGGTCCGGCGGGGTTCGACCGGGTGATCGTCGAGACGGTCGGCGGCGGGCAGGCGGACGTCGATGTCGCGGCCCTTGCCGACGTCACCGTGGTGGCGATGCCCCCCGGCCTGGGGGACGACACGCAAGCCGTGAAGGCGGGCACGCTGGAGATCGCCGACGTCATCGCCACCACCAAGATGGACCTGCCCGGTGCGGCGCGCGCCCACGAGCAACTCGTCGCGATGGTCGGTTCGAGCTCGCGCCCGGCACGTCCGGTGCTCGGCGTGTCGGTCGGCGACGCCCCAGCGCTGCAGACGCTGTCCGATGCGGTCCTCGCCGCCGGTGGATCGCGGACGTCGAACTCCGTGACGGAGTTGATCGCCCGGGCACTGACGTGGCGGATGGAGTACGAGATCACCAAGGCCCTGCGCGGGCCGGCCGCCGAACAGGCTCGGGCGCTCGCCGAGGATGTCGCCGCCGGCCGTGCGACCACGCACACCGCGGCGATCGCCCTGCTCGGCGAAGTGCTCGCCGAGATCCGAGGTCATCGAATGTCGCCACATTGATGGTGATACGATGGCGCTATGACCGAAGTTGGCGTGCGCGACCTACGCGATCATCTCAGCCGCTACCTCGATGTCGTCCGTGCTGGAGGCGAAGTGGTGGTCACCGACCGAGGTGCCGCGATCGCACGTCTTGTCCCGTTGCACGGCGAGCGGGCACTCGACCGTCTCATCGCCGAAGGGCGTGTACAGCCCGCGACGTCGTTGTCGCGTGAGTTGCCGGCTCCGATCGAAGCCAACGGCACCGTGTCTGATCTCGTTGCCGATCAGCGACGTTGATCTGCTACTTCGACACGTCGGCACTCGTGCCGCTTCTCGTCAACGAGCC
>CAZMHG010000010.1:0-7003 GCA_964565975.1 uncultured Ilumatobacteraceae bacterium
GATGGCCTTCGCCCAGGTCGCCGTCACGCAACGAACGCAGGAGGAGTTCACGTCGCTGGCCAAGCAGATCCGCGCCCTCGGCGCCACGGTCACCGTGGCCGGCGTGCACATCGAGTACGGCAGCGAGCTGTTCCAGGAGTTCGAGTTCCCGGAGAGCGAACTGCTCGGCGTCCTCGCGGCGATCGCCATCCTGCTGATCGCCTTCGGCTCCGTCCTGGCGATGGGACTACCGATCGGGACCGCGTTGTTCGGGCTTGGTGTCGGCCTGGCCGTCGTCGGGCTCGCCTCGCACTCGATGTCGATGCCCGAGTTCTCGCCACAGATCGCGGCGATGATCGGGCTCGGCGTCGGCATCGACTACGCGCTGTTCATCGTCACCCGATACCGCGAGCACCTGCACGCCGGGTACGGGGTCGAAGAGTCGATCGTCCATGCCGTCGACACGTCGGGTCGAGCGGTGCTGTTTGCCGGCATCACGGTGATGATCTCGCTGCTCGGCCTGATGGTGGTCGGTCTCGCCTTCGTGCGCGGCCTGGCGGTCGCCGGCACCATCGGGGTGCTGGTGATGATGCTCGCCGCGCTCACGCTGGTGCCCGCGCTGCTGTCGATCGTCGGCACGCGCATCGACCACACGACGCGGGCCGCGGCCATCGCCACCGGCGTGTTCGTGGTCCTCGCCCTGATCGGCGTGTTCACCGGGCTCGGCGTCGGGCCCGCGCTCGGCATCGCTGCGGTCGTCGCCGCGCTGGTGGTCGGCGCCAGCTTCCTGCCGTTCGGCCGCTCGCTGCGGATACCACTGCCGCACCGCGCCCCAAAGCCGCGCGAGCAGCAGGGCTGGTACCGCTGGAGCCGCGCCGTGCAGCACCGGCCGTGGCGGGCGTTCGGTGCGGCCGCCGCGGTGATGATCATGCTCGGCCTGCCGGTGTTCAGCCTGCGGATGGGCTTCTCCGACACCGGCAACCTGACCGAGACGCAGACGGCCCGCCGGGCCTACGACATGCTCGCCGACGGATTCGGCCCAGGCTTCAACGGCCCGCTGGTGCTGGTCAGCACGGACCCGAAGGCCGACGCGGCCAGCACGGCCAAGGTCACCGCAGCGGTCACCGCCGACCCAGGTGTCGCCTTCGCCTCGCCCGCCGCCGAGCTGACCGCCGGCACGTGGCTGTGGCAGGTGTTCCCCAAGACCGCGCCACAGGACGAGGCGACCACCGATCTGGTCCAACGCCTGCGCAGCACCGTGCTCCCCGCCTCCGGGCTGACGGTCCTCACCGGCGGGTTCACGGCCGCCGGCGTCGACTTCTCGTCGTACCTCGCCGACCGCCTGAAGCTGATCATCGGCGCAGTGCTCGTGCTCAGCTTCCTGCTCCTGATGGTCGTGTTCCGTTCGGTGCTGGTGCCGTTGAAGGCGGTGGTGATGAACCTGCTCTCTGTCGGCGCGTCCTACGGCGTGATCGTCGCCATCTTCCAATGGGGCTGGGGTGCCAGCCTGTTCGGCGTCGGCAAACCCGGGCCGGTCGAGGCCTGGGCGCCGATGATGCTGTTCGCGATCACCTTCGGGCTGTCGATGGACTACGAGGTCTTCCTGCTCTCGCGGATGAAGGAGGAGTACGACCGCACCGGCGACAACAACACCGCAGTGGCCGACGGCCTGGCCGCCACCGCGCGGGTGATCACTGCCGCGGCGCTGATCATGGTGTGCGTGTTCGCCGCGTTCGTGCTCGGCGACGACCGCCAGCTGAAGCTGTTCGGTCTCGGTCTGGCCATCGCCGTGCTCGTCGACGCGACGATCGTGCGCACGGTGCTCGTCCCAGCGACGATGGAACTGCTCGGCAAGCGCAACTGGTGGATGCCCACGTGGCTGGACCGGATCCTGCCGCGGGTCAACGTCGAGGGGCATCCCGACGCCGCGCCGGGCGCCTGACTGCCGTCGCGGCGCGGGCACCGTCCTCAGGGTCGTCGCGGGACGACCCGCGGGCCGCGACGGCCCACCGAGAGGAGACGCACATGTCCGCGATGTACGGCGCCAACCCCGAACAGCTTGCCGCCCTGGGCCGCTCGCTGCGCCAGCAGAAGACGGCGATCGACGGTGTGATCAGCACCGTGTCCGCGGCGCTGGCCGGCACCACGTGGGTCGGTCCGGCCCGCGAACGGTTCGAGGAGCAGTGGACGACGTCGTTCAAGAACGCCCTGCACCGGCTGAACGAGGCGTTCGAGTCGGCGGGCACCGATTGCATCCACCGCAGCGCCGACCTGGCAAAGGTGATGGGCGCCCGCTGAACAGCGCCGTCCGGACCGGCCCACGCGCCGGCTGACCCGCGCCGACGGGTGCCGGCACGGGCCGCAGACCGTCCGGCGACGGCGCGGATACCATCGGTCCATGCCTGCCGGGTCGATCCTGCTGGAGTTCACGATCGAACCGTTCGTCGACGGCCACCCGGGCCAACACGTCACCGCCGCCGTCGCCGCGGTCGAGGGCATCGGCGTCACCGTCGAGTTCGGACCCTTCGGCTCGAGCTGCCGGGTGCCCGTGGCACAAGCCGGCGCGGTGGTCGCCGCCCTCACCCAGGCTGCGTTCGCCAACGGGGCCACCCACGTCAGCCTGCACGCCGAGGCCGCCCCGGCATCGGGGGCCGGCCGGTGAGCCGGCTCCCCCGTCACCCGCTGGTGCTGTCGGTCAAGCCGGTGATCGAAGCGCTCGGCGCGACGCTGGTCCCGGCCGACGAGCGCGAGTCGGGCGACCTGCCGCTGCGGTGGGGTTCCGAGATCATCGCCGGGGTGCGCATGGCACCGTTGCACGGCGCGCTCGGCCGGTTGATCGAGCAGGTCGAGCGCGAGCTGGGCGGGCCGCTGCCGGGCCTGACGCGCGAGCACAAGCAGCAGGCGATCCGGCTGCTCGACGAGCGTGGCGCGTTCACGCTCCGCCGCGCCGTCGAGGACGTCGCCGACGCGATGAGCGTCAGCCGGATCACGGTGTACAACTACCTCAACGCGCTGCACCGATGACCCGCTCCCACCCCGGAGCGCGCTTCGACCTGATCGCCTTCGACGCCGACGACACGCTGTGGCACAACGAGGACGCGTTCCACGCCGCCGAGCAACGGTTCGTCGATCTCCTGGTCCCCTACGCCGCGCCCGGCGTCGACGTCAAGGCTGCGCTGACCGCCATCGAGCGCGCCAACCTCGGCGTGTACGGCTACGGCGTCAAGGCGTTCGGGCTGTCCGCGGTCGAAGCCGCACTGACGATCTCCAACGGTTCGGTGCCACAGGCCGTGATCGGCGAGCTGCTCGCAACCGTCCGAGCCCTCTTGGCCGGCCCGGTCCGGCTGCTGCCCGACGTGCCCGGCGTGCTCGCCGCGGTCGGCGCGCACTACCGGCTGGCCCTGATCACCAAGGGAGACCTGATCCACCAGACGCACAAGGTCACCACCAGCGGGCTGGAGCACCACTTCGAGTTCGCCGAGATCGTGCTGGAGAAGGATCCGGCGACCTACGACCGGCTGCTGCGCCGCTTCGGCGTCGCACCGGACCGGTTCTTGATGGTCGGCAACAGCGTGCGCAGCGACGTCCTGCCGGTGCTCGCCCTTGGCGGGCACGCCGTTCACGTGCCCTACCCGCTGCTGTGGGAGCTGGAGCACGTCGACCACGACGAGCTGGTCACCGAGCTCGCTTCGTTGGCCGACCTGCCTGGGTGGTTGGGGCTCCCCGCCTGAACCGCCCGGTCCGTGGCGCGGCGCGGCCCGTCACGTCAGGACGTGAACACCTGCTCGACCGAGTCGACCTTGCCGCCGATGATCTTCACCAGGAACGGCGACGCATGGAAGTTGAACCCCTTCGGCGTGTTCGCGGTGAACGTCGCCAGCCGGGCGAAGCGGACCAGCTCCACGCCCGACGACGTCAGCGAGCGCTTGCGGCGCGTGTCCCACACCGTGACGCGGCGGATCGTGGCCGCGCTGGTGTGCGTCGTGATGCTCGGCGAGTCGAGCGTGTTGAACCCGTTGGGGCAGTCCTTCTTGGCCGAGCCGAACCGCTGCACACACGCCTGCCCGAAGAAGGCCTGGGTCAACAGCAGGTTGACCGCTGACGGATACCCGGGATCGCTGATCAGCTGACCCCAATAGGCGCCGTCCGGAAGTGCGCCGAAGGTGACGATCGGCGCCGTGATCTGGGGGACCTTGGGGGTCAGGGTGACGCTGTACAACCGCACCGTGGTCCGGGTGGTGGTGGTCACCGGGCGCGTCGTCGACGTCGTGCGCGCCGTCTTGGCTGCCGTCGAGGATACCGGTGCAGCGTTGGCGACGGTGCCCGCAGGCGACGCCTGGCGCGTCGCGCCGGACGTGCAGCCCAACAGGCCGGCGGCCAGCGCGACGGCGAGCACAGCGCGCGCCCGTCTCGCCGTGTTACCCATGCCCGTCTCCTGGTCGCGCCAGCGCCCGAACCTGGCACGACCTGGTCCCACGGTACGCCACCCGCCCGCCGAGCGGTACGCACCCGGTGGATCGGCAGCGAGTCAGCCCTCGGGCTCGGCTCGGCGGTGGAGCTCGTCTCGATAGCCACGGGCGCGCGCCTTGTTGACACGTCGCGAACGCGCCAGCCAGCTGATCCACACGACCACCAGCACGCCGACGATCACGCCGATCAGCGAGCCGAGGCGAAACCCGGTGCCGCCGACGTCGAGCTTGCGCTGACCGGCGTGGGCCGCGCTGCCGGTGCCGAGCACGATGCCGAGCGTCGCCAGGTTCGGCGCGGCGAGCAGCGCGGCGCCGACCAGGAACCACGCCGCCCTGCGCCAGCCGTCGCGCATCCGCCAGCCGGCGAGCAGCACCAACAGGGGCAGGACGGTGAACACGATCCCGACGATGACGCCGACGATGATGCCCATCGCGATCCGGCCGTCGACGACGTTCTCGATCCGTTGCGCCCACCAGCGCGGCACCACGGTGACGGCGAACAGGTAGAGCAGGCCAAGGGTGACCAGCCCGATGATCACCAGGGTCAAGCGGTTGCGTCCCCGGCCCGAGGCAGTGTTCGACATCGGCCCAGTGTGCCAGCGCGGCCACCCGCCGGGGCGGATGCGCCCGCGGGTTGGCACGCCGACGCGCCCCGCCAGTTGGCGCGTCGCGCGGACGCGCGAGCCAGACGTGCGGTCAGACGTGCGGGTCAGATGCGCCGCAGGGCGACACGCTCGACACGGTGGTCCGGGCCCTTGCGCAGGATCAGGTGGGCGCGCTTGCGTGTCGGCAGGATGTTCTCGCGCAGGTTGCGGCCGTTGATCGCTCGCCAGATCTCGCGGGCGGTCGCGACGGCTTCTTCGTCGGAGAGATGTGCGTAGTGGCGAAAGAAGCTGTTGGGGTCGCGGAACACGGTCTCGCGCAGTCGCTCGAACCGGCGGATGTACCAGCGCTCGATGTCGTCTTCGTCGGCGTCGATGTACACGCTGAAGTCGAAGTAGTCGCTGACGAACTCGGCGCGCTCGGTGGCCGGGCCGACCTGGAGCACGTTCAATCCCTCGACGACGACGATGTCGGGCCGGCGGACCACGGCCTCGTCGCCGTCGACGATGTCGTACTCCACGTGGCTGTAGATCGGGGCGCGTACCTCCGGCGCGCCGCTCTTCAAGGCGCGCAGGAAGTCGAGCAAGCGACGCGTGTCGTAGCTCTCGGGGAAGCCCTTGCGGCCCATCAGACCGCGCTGCTCGAGCACCCGGTTGGGGAACAGGAAGCCGTCGGTGGTGATCAGGTCGACCTTGGGGTGGTCCGGCCAGCGCGACATCAACGACTGCAGCAGACGGGCCGACGTGCTCTTGCCCACGGCCACGCTGCCGGCCACGCCGATGACGAACGGCACCGGCGGGTCGAGCGTGCCGAGGAACGCCGACGACGCCCGATGCAGGTGCTGCGTCGCGGCGACGAACAGGTTCAGCAACCGGGTGAGCGGCAGGTAGATCTCGGTCACCTCGTCCAGGTCGACCTGGTCGTTGAGGCCGCGCAGTTCGTCGAGGTCGCCCTGGTCGAGCGTCAGGGGCGTCGCCGCCCGGAGCCGGGCCCACTCGTCACGCTCGAACGTCTGGTAGCGGCCGGCGGCGCCCGTCATCGCCGTTGGACGATAGTGGGCCCACCTACGCTGGGCCGGTGTCACCGGATCGGCCCGTGATCGCCGACCCGGGTGACCGGCTGAGCGCCGCCGAGCGCGCTCGCCTCGGTGCGTGGTACACGCCGCACCCGCTCGTCGCCGCCGTCGTCGCCGAGGCGCTGTTCCCGGGCGCGCGGTCGGTGCTCGATCCTGCCTGCGGCGACGGGCGCTTCCTGCGCGCCACGGGCTTGCCCGAACAGACCGGAGTCGACATCGACGCCGCCGTGCCGGACGCGATCCACGACGACGCGCTCACTCGCGACTGGCGCGGGCAACGCTTCGACGTGGTCGTCGGCAACCCGCCATTCGGCGGAAGGCTGCGCCGGCGGACGCGCCGCGACGACCCGGCCAGGTTCGGGGGTGGCCCGTACGCCGATACGGCCGCCGAGTTCCTCGCCCTGGCGATCTCGTTGACCCGACCCGGCGGGCGCGTCGGCCTGGTCCTGCCGCAGTCGCTGCTCGGGTCGCGCGACGCCGCGCCGATCAGGGCGATGGTCGACGCGTCGGCCGCGTTGCGGTGGATGTGGTGGACCGACGACCGCGTCTTCGCCGGGGCGAGCGTGCGCGTCTGGGCCGGCGTGTGGGAGATCGGCGGACCCCCGGGCCCCGTCCGCCGGGCACACGGTCCGGTGTTCGAGCCGATCGCCCCGATGGCGATGCCGCCGCACTGGCCGGCACTGCTCGACGCCGACGGTCCGCCGAGTGATCCGTCGAGTAGCGCGTCGGCCGGAACGTCATCCGGTCCCGACGGCCAGGCCGGGCCGACACTCGGTTCGATCGCCACGTTCAATGCCGGGTTCCGCGACCAGTACTACGGCCTCGTCGGCGCGGTCCACGACAGCGGCAGCGGCCCGCCGCTCGTCACCTCCGGCCT
>CAZMHG010000010.1:7013-17269 GCA_964565975.1 uncultured Ilumatobacteraceae bacterium
CGATCGCGACGAGTGTGCGTGGGGCCGGCGGGCGACGCGCTTCCACCACACCCGCTACGGCGCCCCGCGGGTGGATCTCGACGCGCTGGCGGCCCCGATCCGGGCGTGGGCGGAACGCCAGCTGGTGCCGAAGATCCTGATCGCCAACCAGACCCGTGAGGTCGAGGCCGTCCACGACGCGCACGGGGCGTGGTTGCCCTGCGTGCCGGTGATCACCTGCCGGACCGAGCAGCCCGCACGGGTACTCGACGTGCTCCATGCGCCCGCCACGCAACGCTGGATCCGGGCCTGCGCCGGTGGTACCGGACTGAGCGCAGGTGTCGTGCGCCTCAGCCCGGGGCTGCTCGCCGCCGTCCCGCTGCCCTGACCCGTGGCGCGGCCCTGGCCGGGGCTAACGATTCCAGGGCGCCGTGGGTGAGACCGCGCCGGGCCCACCGGTGAGCACGTCGACACCCGAGGGCGTGACCAGCACGGTGTGCTCGAACTGGGCGCTGCGCTTGCCGTCGGCGGTGACCGCAGTCCAGTCGTCGTCGAAGGCCATCTTGTGCTGCCACGATCCGGCGTTGATCATCGGCTCGATGGTGAACGTCATCCCCGGCTGCATCAGCGTGGTCTCGCGCGAGTCGTAGTAGTGCAACACCTGCAGGTCGTTGTGGAACTGCTCGCCGATGCCGTGCCCGACGAAGGCGCGCACGACGCCGAAGCGGTGCGTCTTGGCCTGCTCCTCGATCGCCCTGCCGATGTCGGAGAATGGGCGCCCTGGCCCGACGGCCTCGATGCCCTTCCACATGCACGCTTCCGCGCACCGGACCAGCTCGCGGCTCGCCGCGTCCACGTCGCCGACGAAGAACGTGGCGTTGGTATCACCGTGCACACCGTCGAGGTAGATCGTCACGTCGAGGTTGCAGATGTCGCCGTCGACGAGCGCCCGGCTGTCCGGGATGCCGTGGCAGATCACCTCGTTGACGCTGGTGCACAGGCTCTTTTCGTAGCCGTGGTAGTTCAGCGTGCTGGGATAGCCACCCATCTCGATGGTCAGCTCGTGGACGAAGACGTCGATCTCCTCGGTGGTCACGCCGGGGCGGACCAGCTCGCCGGCGCGGCGCAGCAGCTCGGCCGCGGCGTGCCCCGCGCGGCGCATCCGCTGAATCGTCTCCGGTGACCGGATCGGGTCCTCGCCGCGGCGTGGCGGGCGGCCGGTCTCGGCGTACGGAGGACGCAGGATGTGCGGCGGCACGGTACGCATCGGTGACACGACACCCTTGGTGACCTTGCCCTCCGTGCCCTTGTGGCAGCGCTTGTACTTGCGCCCGCTGCCGCACCAGCACGGGTCGTTGGCCTGCAACGTGCCGGGTCCCACGGATGCGGTGAGCTTCACGCCACAAGAGCCTATCCCGTCGCCCGTTTGGCGTGCCGGCCGGCCTTCGCCGGCAACTTCGCGTTAATCGGTTGACGTGCGCCGGAGAACGTGATTGCCTGTCAGCCGATCTGCGCACCAGACACGCAGCTTGCACCCACGAAAGGACGTCACGGATGTATCGCACGATGACCGCTCAGCACCAGGCCACGGTGGCCGGCGCAGCGCGTCCCGGCGCGATGCGTGACCGCCAGTCGTGGAATGGTGTCTGTGGTTCGCTCCGGCCGGCCGGCATGACCTGTGGGCACCTGTCCCAGGCCATCAACGGCACCACCAACGGCTCGGCAACCACCCCGAAGCGCCCGTCCCGGCACCCCGGCTTCCCGACGTAGCAGTACAACGTCGGAGAACGCTCCGAGGCCGCCGGGTGACCAACCCGGCGGCCCTTTCGCTTTTCCACCGTCTTTGCCCGAAACGAACCGAGACATGAACGCAGCAATCGACACCACCATCCGAATCGACTACCTGGACTTCACCGCCGCCCAGCCGGCGGATGCCGACGCGGCGCAGGAGATCCGCGACCTCGAGGCGATCCCCGTCCTCGAGCGCGACCCCAACGCGGCCCTCGACGTCGCCGTTCGCGTCGTCACCGCGGCGCGCTGCGCCGACGGCCACGGCACCCTCACCCACCTGTTCTTCTCCGACGACGCCGTCGACACGGCCCGGGCGAAGGCGATCTGCAGCAAGTGCGCGCTCACCGAGTCCTGCTTGGCAGGCGCTCTGGAGCGTCAGGAGCTGTGGGGCGTGTGGGGCGGCGAGCTGATCGAGAACGGCCGCGTCGTGGCCAACAAGCGGCCCCGTGGCCGTCCACCGAAACACCCGCGGCCGCTCGTCGTGATCGACGAAGTCCCCATTCCCCCCCACCTGGTCGCCTGATCCTCCCCCCTCAGGCGACCACGGGTCTACCGGCCGAAGGCGACGCAACGGACGAACCTTCGGCTGGACCGCCCGCCCGGCCGCTGCCATACCCCCCGATGGCGGCGGCCGGGCCCAGCGGCGATCAGCCCGTGCCCGGGTCGGGCGCGCGACGGGGGCATCGTCCGCTCGCTCAGTAGCCTGGACGGCGTGATCGGCGATCCACGCGGCCCGCACCGCAGGTCACTCGTCGCGTTGGCGTTGGCCGCGACGGTCGTGCTTGGCGCATGCGGCACCGACGAGCCCTCGGCCGACGACACGATCACGCTGACGTCGTCGGACGCCGGCGGCAAGCAGGAGACCGGCATCGCCCTGAACACCGACTCCACCGGCAAAGCGCTGCCCGACGCCGACATCGTCGACCCGTCCGGCGCGACCGTCAAGCTGCGCTCGCTGGTCGGTACACCACTGGTGATCAACACCTGGTACTCCACCTGCGAGCCGTGCAAGAAGGAGCTGCCTGCGCTCGGCAAGGTCGCCAGAGAGCGCGCCGGCAAGGTGACCTTCATCGGCGTCGACTCGCTCGACGACCAGGCCACCGCGGCGGCGTTCGCCAAGGACCACGACGCCGCGTACACGCAGTACACCGACCCCGACGGCAACGTCACCTCGGCCCTGCGCCTGGCCACCGCGCCGGTCACCGTGTTCGTCGACGCCGCGGGAACGATCGTGGCGATGAGCGGCCCGCTCGACGAGGCCACCCTGAACTCGATCCTCGACACCAAGCTGCTCGCCGGGTCGTAATGCTCGCCCTCGACGCCGCCCGTGTCGCCTCGTCGTTCGGCGGTGGCCTGCTGGCGGCGATCAACCCGTGCGGGTTCGTCATGCTGCCCGCGTACCTGACGTACTTCCTCGGGATGGAGAGCATCCGGCCCGGTGCGCAGCGCGGCAGCGTCGCCCGCGCCCTCGCCGTGGGCACGGCGGTGACCGCCGGCTTCCTCGCCGTGTTCCTGGTGATCGGCTCGATCAGCAAGTGGTGGTTGCCATGGCTGAAGGACCGCGCCCCATGGGTGTCGCTGGTGATCGCCGCGCTCATGGTCGTGCTCGGCGTGGCGATGGTGCTCGGGTACCACCTGCCGGTGACCACGCCACGCGTCGACATCGGCGACAAGGATCGCTCCGCCCGGGCGATGTTCGTGTTCGGCGCGGCATACGCCGTCGCCTCGATCGGCTGCACGCTGCCGACGTTCATGGGCACCGTGCTCGGCGGGTTGAACAAGGAGGGCTTCGTCTCCGGCCTGGCCTACATCGGCGTCTACGGCCTGTCGATGGGGCTCGTCGTGATCGGGCTGACGGTCAGCCTGGCGCTGGCCAACACCTGGCTGCTCGGCCTCCTGCGCCGTGGCATGCAGCACGTCAACACGATCGCCGGCGTCGTCCTGGTGCTCTCCGGCCTGTACCTGCTGTGGTACTCGATCGACGAAGTGCGCGGCACCAGCAACAGCGTCACGTCGAAGGCACTCGGCTGGCAGGCGACGCTGTCGAGCTGGGTCGACGGCCACCGCACCGGTGTCGCGGTGTTCTTCGCCGTGGTGATCGCCGGATCGCTGCTGGCCGCGTTCACCCGCCTGCGCCGCCACCCCAGCTGACCCACGAACACCGGACGGGTCGCCGGTGGAAGTCGCCCGTCAGGGGGCCAGGCGCACCAGGTGCCAGACGCCGGGCTGGCCGTCGAGCAGGTCGTAACGCAGCCGATCGTGCAGCCGGCTGGGGCGCCCCTGCCAGAACTCGAACTGTGTCGGCCGGATCAGCCAGCCACCCCAGTACGACGGGCGGGGGATCTCCTCGACGCCGGCGAACGTCTCGGTGAACTGAGCGACCCGCGCCTCCAGCGCGGCGCGATCGGGCAACGGCCGGGACTGTGGCGAGGACCACGCGCCGATCTGCGACTCACGTGGTCGCGAGCCGTGATACTCGTCGCTCTCTGCCGCCGGCGCCCGCTCGGCGACGCCGAGGACACGCACCTGCCGGTGCAGCTGCAGCCAACTGAACAGCAGCGCGACGCGGCCGTCGTGGGCCAGCTGGGTCGACTTGTCGCTGTCGTAGTTGGTGAAGAACGTGATGCCGCGCTCGTCGGCGCCGCGGGCCAGCACGTAGCGCGAGTGCGGTTGACCGGCGGCGTCGACCGTGGACAGGACGAACGCGTTCGGCTCGACGCAGCCGGCCGACTCGGCCTCGGCGTACCACTGCTTCCACTGCACGATCGGGTCCGCATCGACGTCGCCGACGTCCAGACCGTGCGTTTCGTACTGGACCCTGCGGCTGGCCAGCGAATCACTCATCGCCGGCCTTTGCCGTGATCGACGTCGCACCGCGCAGGTACGGCCGCAGGACCTCGGGCAGCAGCACGGACCCGTCCTCCTGGCGGAAGTTCTCGATGATCGCCGCCCACACCCTGGGCACCGCCAGCGCCGACCCGTTGAGGGTGTGGGCCAGGGACGTGCCCTTCTGCCCGGGGGTGCGCACGCGCACGTCGGCGCGGCGGGCCTGGTAGTCGCTGAACCACGACACCGAGCTGACCTCCAGCCAGGCGTCGGTGCCCGGCGCGTAGACCTCGATGTCGAAGCTGCGGTGGTGGCTCTGGCCAAGGTCGCCGGTGCAGATCTCGATGATCCGGTACGGCAGACCGAGCCCGGCGATCAGCGCCTCGGCCCGGTCGCGGAGCTCGGCGAGCAGCACCGGCGCCTGCTCGGGAGTGGCCACGGCGAGGATCTCGACCTTGTCGAACTCGTGGGCCCGCAGCATGCCGCGGGTGTCACGACCCGCCGAGCCGGCCTCGCGCCGGTAGCACGGCGAGTAGGCCATCAGCCGGATGGGCAGGTCCTCGGCGTCGACGACCTCGCCGGCGTACATCGACGTCAACGGGACCTCGGCGGTGGGGATGCACCACAGGTCGTCACGCTCGATCGAGTAGGCGTCGTCGGCGAACTTGGGAAGCTGGCCAGTGGCGGTGAGCGTCGCGGTGGTGACCAGCGACGGCGGGCGGACCTCCTCGAACTGGTCGCCGTTGCGGTCGAGGGCCAGCTGGCACAGCGCCCGGGCCAGGCGGGCGCCGAGGCCACGCTGCATGGTGAACATCGACCCGCTGATCTTCGTCGCCCGCTCGTTGTCGAGGATCCCGAGGGCGGTGGCGGTCTCCCAATGCGCGACGCACTGGTGCGCGGCGAACTCGGCCGGCATCCCGACGGGTCCCTTGACCACGGGGTTGTCGTGGTCGCCGGCGCCGTCGGGTGCCAACGGGCTGGGCAGGTTCGGGATCCGCAACAGCAGGTCGTTGATCGATGCCTCGAGACCGTCGCTCTGGACGGCGACGACGCGGGCCTCGTCGCCCAGGTCACGGCCGCGCTGTTGCAGTGCCGTTGCCCCGTCGACGTCACCCGCCCGGCGGTGCGCGCCCACCTGCTTGGAGATCTCGTTGATCTCGGCGCGGATGGCGTCACGCTGTCCGACCAGCTCACGGAAGGTGGAGTCGAGGGCGATCACCTGGTCGAGCTGGCGGAGCAGTTCGGGCTGGCCACGGCGGGCCAGGGCGGCGCGCACGGCGTCGGGATCCGTGCGCAACAGGCGAAGGTCGATCACCAGGCCAGGCTACTGGCGGTCATCTTCGGAGCCAGAAGGCATTGCCCGGTAGCGTCCATCCCGTGGCGCACCCGGTGGAGGTCCAGGAGCTGACGGTCCGCTACGGCACACGCACCGCGGTGGACACCGTCAGCTTCCACGCCGCGGCGGGGCGGGTGACCGCCGTGCTGGGGCCCAACGGGGCGGGCAAGACGTCGACGATCGAGGTCTGCGAGGGGTTCCGCAGAGCGGCGGCCGGCACCGTTCGGGTGCTTGGCATGGATCCGGCCGTCGACCAGCGACGGCTCAGCGAGCGGATGGGCGTGATGCTGCAGGAGGGCGGGGTGTATCCGAGCGCCCGGGTGCGCGACACGGTCGCCCACTACGCCGCGCTGTACGGCCGGGGTGCCGATCCCGACGAACTCGTGGCAGCGGTCGGGCTCGTGGAGCGGGCCAGCGCCACCTGGCGCAAGCTCAGCGGCGGCGAGAAGCAGCGCCTCTCGCTGGCCCTGGCGCTGGCCGCCAAGCCCGACGTCGCCTTCCTCGACGAACCCACCTCCGGGGTGGACATCAACGGCCGTGACGCCATTCGCGGCATCGTCGGCGGGCTGCGTGACTCGGGGTGTGCCGTGGTGCTGGCGACCCACGAGTTGGACGAGGCCGAGCGCCTCGCCGACTGGGTGGTCATCGTCGACCAGGGCAGGGTGGTGGCCGACGGCTCGCTGTCCGAGCTCCGCCACGGCTTCGACGAGATCCGCTTCCGTAGCGCGCCCACCCTGGACATCACCAAGCTGGCTGCGGCGCTGGGGATGGTGGCCAGCCGCGTCGGGGCTGATGAGTACGTGATCGACGCGCCACCGCACCCCCGGCTGATGGCCAAGCTGTCCACCTGGCTGGCCGATGAGGGTCTGCCGCTGGAGGACCTGCGCGCCGGGGCACAACGCCTGGAGGACGTCTTCCGCCGGCTTACCGCACCGCAGGGACCCGGCGGATGAACCGCCTCGCCGCCCAACTGCGCGCCGAGTTGCGCCTGACCCTCAGCAACGGTGAGCAACTGCTGCTCACCCTCGGGATCCCCATCCTGCTGCTGGTGTTCTTCAGCAAGGTGGACGTGCTGCCCACCGGCACCGAGCATCCGGTGGACTTCCTCGCCCCAGGGGTGTTGGCACTGGCGGTGATGAGCACGGCCATGGTGTCGCTGGGCATCGGCACGGGCTTCGAGCGCACGTATCACGTGCTCAAGCGGCTCGGCGCCACACCCCTCGGCCGCGGGCGGCTGCTGGCGGCGAAGATCGCCGCGGTGGTCGTGGTGGAGCTGATCCAGTTCGCCGTGCTGGTGCCCATCGCCTACGCCCTCGGGTGGCGCGAATCCGGCGCCAACTGGCTGCTGGCGATCGCCGCCGTGGTGGGAGGGACGGTGGCCTTCGCCGGCATCGGCATGACGATGGCCGGCCGGCTGCGTGGCGAGCTGAACCTGGCCGCCCAGAACGGGCTGTACCTGGTGCTGCTGCTCCTCGGCGGGATGATCATCCCGTGGTCCAAGCTGCCCGGGCCCCTGCGCTCGGCCGCCCAGATCCTGCCCTCTGGGGCGCTGGCCGACGTGCTCCGAGACGCGCTCACCGGCTCGGCGGTCAGGCCCGGCGCCAGCTGGGTCGTCCTCGGGGCCTGGGCCGTCGCCGCACCCGTGGCCGCCGCCCGCCTCTTCCGCTGGGACTGACCCCGCCCCCACCCCCGCATGGGCGCGATAACTGCGGATATCTGAAGTCTGCGCGCCCAAGCAACTCACCGCGGACCTGCATGGGCGCGCAGACTACGGAAATCCGAGGTGTGCGCGCCCATGCGGGCCGGGCCGGGCTGGCGGGGCTCGCCGGGGCGGGGCCGGGCTGGCGGGGCTCGCCCGGGGCGGGGGTCAGGGCGCGGGGGTGCGGTCGAAGGCTGCGGTGACCTGCTCGTAGGTGAGCGGGTGCTCGTCGTGACCGACGATCTCTGCGGTGGGCATCGTCCCGCCACGCCGGTATGTGCTCGCGGTCTCCACACCGAAGCGCTTCATGAAGATGAACACGATGATCGACCAGATGAACACGGTGCCACCGGTCTTCATCACCGCGCCGGCGAGTTGCTGATCCTCGGTCACCGAGAGACCCCAGACCCGCACGGGCTGCTCGTAGCGCTTGTACACCACGCCGTCGGCGAAGGTCAGCCAGCCGGCCGGCACCATCGGGATCACGCTCTGGACGAACAGGTAGCTGCACTTGCCGATGGGTGTGAGGTGCCATTCCTTGAACGGCCCGACGATGGGCGTCCACATCCACACCCCGGTCATCACTACCAGCACGTGCAGCAGGTAGTGCAGTGCGGCGTTCTGCACCGAGGCGTTCACCACTCCAGGGATGTGCACGATCATCACCAAGGCGTTGAAGGCGACGCCGGCGACGATGGGTTCGGTGAGGAAGCGCAGGACGCGGTAGCCACGCCCGGTGCCCACCAGCGTCCGCAGCAGCCACTCCGGCGTGGCCAGCAGCACCAGCGGGGGCAGGAAGTAGCTCAGCATCATGTGCTGGAACATGTGCACCGAGTACAGGTAGTCCTCGCCGATCTGGTGGATCGGCCACGTGGAGGCCGTGAACAGGATCACCATCGCGGTGACGAAGCACCACACCTGCCTGCGGGTGACCACCGGTTCACCGAGCGCCACCGCACGCGGCCCGATCACCCGGATCGAGTAGATGTACGCGCCGATCAGGAAACCGACCAGCAACCAGACCTCAGGGTTGGCCTGGTAACGCCAGGGATCGGGGAAACTCGGCGTGCCGAGCACCGCGGTGATCACGGCTCCGGTCTAGTTGAAGAACCGGTACGAGAACAACACGCCCAGGTACACCATCAGCGTCAGCGCGATCCCCATGTAGAAGAGGATGCCGAACAGCTTGTTGTCGAACTTGAGATGCATGAAGAACAGCAGCACCAGGATGAACTTGGCCACCATCATGATGAGCAGGAACGGGGTGTGGAACCCGCCCAGGTCTACCCAGTAGGTGGCGGTCTCCAGCCCGGTGAGCACCGCCAGGATCACGGCGATCTTGATGTAGGCCATGTCGGGGTGATGCTGGTGCGCACCGACGTCGTGGTGGTCGGCGGTGTGCGGGTCGGCGATGTCGGTCACGTGCGCCTCGCTCATGACGGGATCAGGTAGACGAGGGTGAAGATGACGATCCAGACGACGTCGACGAAGTGCCAATAGAGGCCGATCAACTCCACCGATTCCGCCTTGTTGCCGACGATCTTGTTCTTGCCGATCATCGCCACCAGGGCCATCAGCATGATGATGCCGACGCTGACGTGGACGCCGTGGAAGCCGGTGAGCGTGTAGAAGCTGGAGCTGAACAGGCTCGTCGTGTACCCCAGACCCTCGTGGTAGAAGCTGGTGAACTCGTACACCTGGGCGCCCACGAACGTGGCGCCCAAGAGGGCGGTCACCGTCAGCCAGGTCTGGGTCTTGCGGTCGTCGTTCTGGTGAGCGTGGCTCACGGCCAACACCATGGTGAGCGAGCTCATCAGCAGCACGAAGCTGGAGATCGAGGTCAGCGGGATGTCCCACAGCGCGTCAGGCCCCGGACCGTTGCCGTTGCGGCCGCGGTACAGCATGTAGGTGGAGATCAGCCCGCCGAACAGCAGGCACTCACTCCCGAGGAAGAGCCACATCGCCAGCTTGTTGTTGCTCAGCCCGGTGGAGGTGTAGTGCGCCCCGGGGTGGTGATCCCCGCCGTGAGCGGCGGGAGCGTCGTGCACAGCCAGGTCAGACATTGGCCAGCTCCTTCCCGACGCCGGTACCCGCAGGCGGGTCGTAGTCACCCGGCTCGGCGACGGACGGCTCCAGTGCCCAGGCGAAGGCCGCGGCCAGCACGATGAGCCCGCCCACCATCGCCAGCAGGGTGTTGTACATGATCCCGTAGCCGATGATCGGCAGGCCGAAGGCCAGGATGATGGGCCAGTACGACGGCGACGGCATGTGGATGTCGTGGTCGGCGTGAGCCTCCTGCTCGGCAATGATCTCTTCGGCCGTGCGCGTCTTCACCAGTCGAACCCCGTGATCGGTCTCGACCTCTTCGTACTTGCGGTGGAAGAACTCGTCCACCTCGTGCACCGTGGGGATGGCGTCGAAGTTGTGCACCTTCGGCGGGCTGTGTGTCAGCCATTCCAGGGTGCGGGCGTCCCACGGATCCAGCGGGGCGACCTCGCCCTTGTGCAGCAGGTGCGTGCGCACCACGTTCCACACGAACACGAGCACGCCGATGCCGAGGACGTACGACCCCACCGTGGCCACCTTGTTCCAGAAGCCGAGGTTGAACAGCCCCTCACCGGTGAG
>CAZMHG010000011.1:0-16054 GCA_964565975.1 uncultured Ilumatobacteraceae bacterium
ACTTCCGTGACACGCGCAGCGGCAGCCTGTTCCGCGACTTCCTGTTCGGCCGCCAACAGGTACGCACCAAGGTCTACACCGTGAGCGACGACGCACTCGCCGGGCCCATCGATGCGCTTGCCGGAACCCAACACTCCTGGCTCGACGACCCGTTCGGGCTCGAGCCCACCGAGGTGACCTCATGACCGAACCCCACCCACCCACCGAGGTTCCCGTCGCACCGCCATGGAAACGCGACTTCCCGTACCAGGCCCTCTCGGAGGAGGAGGTCACCCGCCGCGAGTTCGCCCGCTACCTCGTGCTCGGCGCCAGCACCCTCGCCGTCGCCAACGTCGGCATCGCCGCCTGGACACAACTCCGCACGATCAACGCCGGCGACCCACGAGCGATCGTCCCGGTAGCCGATCTCGCCATCGGTGAGCCCCACCTGTTCCGTTACCCCGGTGACAGCGACCCGGCGATCCTCGTGCGTCTCAGCGACACCGACGTCGTAGCGTTCAGCCAGAAGTGCACCCATCTCGGCTGCGTCGTCTACTACGAACCCGGCGACGAACCCGACAGTGGTCGCTGGCACTGCCCATGCCACGAAGGCAACTTCGAAGCCCGAACCGGCGCCGTCATCTCCGGACCACCGACCCGACCGCTCGGCCGGATCGACGTCGAGGTTCGCGACGACGGAATGATCTGGGCGCTCGGCAGGCAGACATGAGAACCTCCGAACGCGCCCGACGCACATCATCGGCAGTCGTGCTCTACGTCATCATCCTCGTCGCGTTCCAAGTGTTCCTGATCACCGTCGCCGTCGAAGCATTCCAAACCGACACCGAATCACTCGCCTGGGCCACAGCAGCAGTGTCTGTCACCCTCTTTGCCGCCGCAGCGGCCTTCCTGCGCTACCTCCGTCCATGACCAAAACGAATCACAACCTCACCCCCCAGCCCGCAACGCAGAACCGCGTCAACCCGCTGGCGACGCTGTTCCCCGGCTACTTCGCGCTCGTGATGGCCACCGGCATCATCGCCATCGGCGCCAAACAACAGAAGATCGACTGGCTCGCCAACAGCCTGTACGTCGTGGCCGCCGGCGCCTTCGCATTGCTCGTCGTCTTGTTCGCCGCCCGCCTCGCCCTCTACCCCAAGCGCCTCGCAGCCGACCTCACCAGCCACGCCAAAGGATTCTCGTTCCTCACCATCGTCGCCGGCACCAACGTGCTCGCCAGCGCCTCCGCGATCATCCACGGCTGGTGGACCCTCGCCGAGATCCTGTGGTGGTGCTCGCTCCCGCTCTACGTGATCCTGCTCTACACCGCGCTGATCTCCGACGTGCTTCGCCACGACAAGCCCGGCCTCGGCGCCGGCATCAACGGCTCCTGGTTCCTCCTCACCGTCGCCACTGAATCGGTCGCCGTGTTCGGCGCGCTCCTCCTTGGCCACCACCCCAGCGACTTCCTCGCGTTCATGTGCATCGCCGCGTTCTGCCTTGGCCTCGTGCTCTACCTGATCGTCATGACCATGGTCTTCCTTCGCTGGACCTTCCAACCCCTCGAACCAACCGAAGCCGACCCTCCCGCCTGGATCGCTGCCGGCGCCGTCGCGATCACCGTTCTCGCCGGCTCCAACCTCCTGGCTGCCCGCGCCGTCTCCTCTCGAGTCGATCGGCTCGGACCGCTCATCGAAGGACTCGTCACACTCGCCTGGGCTACCGCCACGTTCTGGTTTCCGGTCATGGTCGCCATCGGTGCATGGCGCCACATCGCCCGTAAGGTCCCGCTCCGCTACCACCCCTCCTACTGGGCGCTCGTGTTCCCGCTCGGCATGTACGGCGTTGCCACCTACAAGATGCGCGCCGTCACCAAACTCGAACAGCTCGAATGGGCACCCAAGATCACCCTCGCCGTCGCGCTCACCGCATGGACCGCAGCCTTCATCGGCCTCGTCGTCCAAGGCGGCCGAGCCATGTTGAAACGGACACCATCGGCCACGCTCGCAGTCGACCACCCCTGAGATGGCCTCGTACTACACCGCGTTGAGCCTGCACATCCTCGGCGCCACGATCTGGGCCGGCGGCCACCTCATCCTCGCCACCACGATCCTGCCGAGAGCCCTACGCGAACGGCGCGCCGCGGCAGTGAGTGACTTCGAGCAAAGCTTCGAACGCATCGGCCTCCCCGCGCTCGCCGTGCAGATCGTCACCGGACTCTGGCTCGCCCACCACCTCCTCGGCGCACCCGGCAACTGGTTTCACGACAACCCGATCGCCCACGTGATCCAGATCAAGCTCGGCCTCCTCGCACTCACCCTCGCGCTCGCGATTCACGCCCGACTCCGTGTTGTCCCCAAGCTCTCCGACGACACCCTCCCGACCCTCGCCTGGCACATCCGACTCGTCACCGTCGTCGCCGTACTCTTCGTGTTGGCCGGCACGAGCATCCGCTTCGGGGGCTACCCGGCCTTCGACCGGTGACCCAATCCTTTGAACCAGCTCCGCACCGGCGGACGATCAAAGTTGTCCATCCACTTGTCCATCTACTGCGGGCTACTGCATGATGTTCAACGAGACCAGACGAGGAGAAGACAGAAGCTGAGCAGGTCAGATGCGATTCAAGGTGACTCGCTGAGACCCACTCGCGCTCATTCCTAAACCGCAGGTCGCAGGTTCGATCCCTGCCGGGGGCGCCGAAAACACCTGGTAGTTGGTGGTCCTTGTGGTGCGCAACGATCGGTCGCGTTGACCAGTTGTCCATCTTTCGGATGGACAACGGGTGGATGCCACCCGTTGAGCCCTTGGAATTGACTAACTCGGCAGTGCCGAAGGGGGCTGGAGGAGGCTGCAGCACGCTGGTGGAGATGGTGACGCACGGTCTTGTCGGTGGTTGTGCAATGAGTCGTTGCACACACTCGGCGCAGGTGGTCGCCTTCCACAGCGCGAGGCAGGATGCCGCCCAGGTGCTGCCCAGCCCAGACGCTCAGGACGGTAAGGGACGGAACTGGCACAGCTTCAGACCACGCAGCCTGGTCGCGAGGTCCAGGTCGAGGAACGTCCTCCATGCCTGCACTGTCGGCCCGCTCGCAGTACCGCCGTACTCCAAGTCGCTGCGCGCGAAGGCGCGAAGTTCGTTCACACCGACCTCGCTGCTGAGTTTGGGCCGTCCGAATGTCGGCTGCCGCCCACATTCCGGGCAGACGATGCCTTCGTGCTTGACGCTGCTGCGATCGATCGGCAGCACTCGCTCCGCGATCAGCGCGTAGTACTCAGGATCGGCTGGCAGTTGGACGAATCGGCACCCGAGTGGATCGATACTCATCTTCCCGACCACATCCACGAACTGCTGCGACACCAACGTCAGCCCGCTCTCCGCAGTGACCGAGTGGTGGCGGTTTCGCACGCGATACGTCGGCGAGATCCACGCCGAGTCCGTCAGACACAGGCACACAGGGCACAGCGGCGCCCCCTCCAGGTAGCCGTCCGGCTCCTCGCCGCGAGTAAGGAATTCCACGAGACTCATCGGGCCGCCATCAGCGTCGGAGCGGTCGGATCTGGCACAGCTTGAGGGCGCGCAGTCGTCGACCGAGCGCGTCATCGACCAGGATGTATGAGCTTTGAGCCGACCCCCGACCGCGCGGAATGCCGCCGTACTCGATGTTCGTTCGGGCAAGTCCGCCTGGCACGCCGTCAAGCCCGACAAACGCGGCGGGTTCTCCGTAGGTCGATTGGCGGCCGCAGGTCGGGCACGGCTCACCGACCAACTCCAACTCCCCGGTGGTCCGGTCGACCTCGACAACGCGATCGACGAACACCTGGTGATATGCGGCGCCACCCGGCAGTGGAACGAAGCGGCAACCGGCCTCGCTGCCGACCGCCTCCACGAACCGTTCGGACACCAGGAGCGCTGCGCCTTCGGTGTACACGGAATCGTGCCGGTTGACGACGCGATAGTCGGGCGAGATCCAGTCGGAATCGCGTAGACACTTGCAGACGGGGCACAGCGGGGCACCGTCCAGGTAGCCGTCCGGCTCCTCCGCCCGGGGACGAATCGCACCAGGCTCATGCGATGGTCGCCACGAAGGCCGGGTTGCTGATGTTGTTGAAGAAGTGCTGCGCGACCTCGGTGTACCTGGCTCCGCGGCCCCGGTAGAACTCGCGCACGGCGTCGCCGCCCAGTTGTGCACTCAGAACAGCCGGGTCCGTCGTCGGCGCGACATTGACTGGGTGAGCGATCAGGCTGAAGTGCATGGCGCACCGTACTGCACCCTCGGAGATCGAGGCGAGGGTGCCACGAGGGAGCGTCAGTGGGTGGAACGCAACTCGGCGACGGCACCAGGTAATGCGGCCGAAAGTTGGTCGAGCAGCGCCAGGCGGGTGATCGGTCGGCGCTGTCGCTTGGTGACCAGTTCGTCGATGACCTCGTCAACCTGCGTGTGGTTGTCGAGCACGAGGTGCAGGACGAACTCGTCGGCCGACAATGCTCGAAGGGGCAGGCTGAGCGTGTTGATCTCTCGCCGGAGCCGACGATCGTTGGTCACCACCAGATCGGCGTGCTGCGTCAGTGCGAGCGCGGCGACGTGTCGGTCCTTGCGGTTGATGCCGGCGGGCGCATCATCGTGCGCCTTCGTGACGTCGTACACGTGCAGAGCGAGCGCCCGCGCCATGGCGTCAACCCGTCGACGCAGTCCACTTGGATCGAGGCGAGGGAAGTCGGCGATCAAGCTTCGCTCCACTTCCTCCAGGATCGTCGGGCTGATCGCTGGCTGGAAGAGTTCGGCGTCGAACATGGAGAGCAGGAGATCGCAGACGAGCACCGGCACCAGCACGTTGGCGTCGAGCACTACGACGGGTTGGTTCATCGCGCTCAGTCGTACAACCCGAGCTCTTCGGCGTTGGTGGTCATCTCGTCGAGTGCCGCCCGGCGTCTCGCGACGAGATCCTGACGGAACGCCAACAAGTCGGAGAGTGGCACCCGGCGATGGGAGCCGACCTTGCGCGCCGGCAGTACCCCATCGTCGATCAGCTTCACGACCGTCGGCCGGGAGACGTTCAAGACCTTCGCCGCCTGCTGCGTGGTGAGCTCCCGTGGTGAGCGAACGATCGTTGTCTCGTCGCCTTCGGCTGCGGCGGTCAGCAGTTCGATCAATCCGTCGACCGCGGCTTTGGGAATGCGGACGGAGGTGCCGTCGGGCAGCGTGAAGCGCGACGGTCGCCGGCGCAGAGCGAGGAGTGCGTTGTTCGCGAGTGCGCGATCATCGAGGACCTTGGACATGGGCCAACTGTACTGCCCATCGAAGCAAACGCAAGCCACATCGAATACTGCGACCAGAGTTGTCCATCCACTTGTCCACCTACTGCTCGCTACTGCATGAGGTTCGACGAGGCCAGACGAGGAGAACACCAAAGCTGAGCAGGTCAGATGCGATTCAAGGTGACTCGCTGAGACCCACTCGCGCTCATTCCTAAACCGTGCGTCGCAGGTTCGAATCCTGCCGGGGGCACCCGTCGTGCCACCAGGCGTGCCGCCAACCGCTGCCGTGCCGCCGCCTGGTGGGTGGTGTGGTGGAGGTTCGGGTATGTGTTGCACCCTTGTAGCTACGTCGGTGTGAGGGGTACCCTTGGGGCCAGTTATGCCGGTTGCACCCGCACCGTTGGAGCCCGCCGAGGCCGAGGCCCTTGCTGCTGCGTGCGACGCGGCTGCGCAGGAGACGGTGGATCAGGCTGCCGAGCTGGCCGAGCTGCTGACCGCGGTGCGGGCTGAGGCGTCGAATGCGGAGAGTCGGCGGCAGCGGAGCTACCGAGCTGAGGCCGAGGCGCTGGCTAGCCGCAGCGCGGTGGAGGATCACCGGCGGGCTGAGCGGCGGGCTGGTGCTCCACGGCTGCCTGCCGACGCCGACGTGCTCGTGGCCGCGTTGGTGGCTGCGCCTGGCGCGCCGTCGCTCGGCTGAGGGCCGGACCGCGCTCCACGTGAGCGCTCTGCACTGAGGGCTGACCGGCCCGTCCTCGTGAGTTCTGATCTCACGAAGGAGGCCCCCGATGGGGTACGTGACGAGGGCGAAGCCAGCGCCCGATGTGGACGGTGATCCGTTCCTGGCTGACCTGGCACGGGAGCTGAGGACGCTCAGCGAGGAAGAGGCCGCCGCGGTGAGCGGGCTGCCGGCGCGCACGTTGCAACGGATGCGCGACAAGGGCGTCGGGCCGGCGGTGGTCCGGCCGAACGGCAAGACGCCCCGGTACCGGCCGGCCGATCTGCGGGCGTGGATGGATGCCGGCTGCCCGCGAGAGCGGGTGGAGCCATGACGCGACGAAGCCCGGCCGAAGCCGGGCCCCGAAGCAGTTATGCACCGCCGATCGTACCCGATGGGTGTGGCAGCCGAGCGGAGGTGTCGCCATGAGCGCCCCGCACACGCGCCGGCACTCGCCGGGGTTCTACCCGAGCGACCGCGCCGCGTTGCGGGACCTGCGCCGTCTCGTGGACGGGCAGGTGGCGATGGTGGTGCACCTGCTGGCCGTGGAGGCCAACGACGACGGCCTGCTCCGCGTCGGGCACCTGCGCGAGCTGGCCGAGGACCTCCACGTACAGCCAAAGTGGCTCAAGGCTCGCCTGGAAGCCGCTGAGGATGCCGGGCTGATCGAGTGGCAGCGGGCCGCGAATCAACACGCCGATGGGCACGTGCGCATGCTCGTGGACCTGCGTGCTCCGACCCGTGCCGCGACCAGTGCCGCGCCCGTGCTCCGGCCCATGCCTCGCCCCGATGGGGCGGAGCACTCAGGGGAAACGCACCCCAACAGTGGAGAGTGGAGAGTGGAGAGTGAAGAACACGTAACCACTCGCAATCGCAACGGCGATTGCACGGGGTGGCAGGTGTCGTGGATCGACCTCATCGCCTATGGCTACGAGTACTACCGAGAGCCGAGTGACCCGGACCTGTCGGGCTCGACCCTCACGGGCTTCGCTCGGCTGCTCAAGAAGCACGAGGCCGAGCACGGCCCGCAGGCAGCGGCCGAGTGGCTGACCGAGGCGCTTGACGAGATGGACCTGTGCTCACCGAGGAAGCAGCGGATCAACGCGTTCAAGCACGCGATCGTGGGAGAGGATCACCTGGATGCCGCCCACCCGCTCATGGTGGCGATGAAGACCAAGCTGCCCGACCTGTGGAGCGCGGTGCGCTGGCACGACGACGGGATCCAAGAGTGGTTGGTGTGGCCGGGCCACGAGGACTACCCCTCGCAGGCCCCTGTGCCCGCCGATCGAGCGCCGACCACCGAGCCCGCAGAGCCGCGAGAACCCGACGTGATTGCTCCCGGTGCCCCGGAGCCGACCACAGCGACCGTGGAGGCCCGAGAAGCCGACGAGGGTGCTGGCGGTGCCCCCGAGTCCCCGAGTGAACCTGAGCGGTCGCCTGAGGCCGTGCGGGCTCGGACTCGTGTGCTGGCGCGGCTGTCGGTGCGCGAGCTGGTGGCCCGAGCGGAGGCCACCGACGACTACGAGTGCCGCAGGGTGGCCGACCTGTGGCGGACCGGCAAGCACACCGACGAGCAGCGGATGCGCAACGTGCTCGCGTCGCACCTCGCCCGAGTCGAGGCCGAGCCCCGAGCGGCGGAGGTTGTCGTCACCGACACGGGCACCGGTGTCGTCGTCACCTCGACCAGCGGCACGGACGCCAAGGCGTTGGCGCGTGAGCGCACCCGGCTGGAATTCGCGCTGCGAGACGCCACCGGAGCTGCCGCTGCGCGCATCAGCGCCGAGCTGCGCGATGTGCACGAGCTCGAAGCACGCCAGCGGGGTGTCGGGTGAACGGGTGCCCCGACGACCGCCCCATCCGGCTGCGTGGCACCGTCGCCGTGCCAGGCGTCGAGTGCGACGCGTGCGGTGGGCGCATCGGGATCGGTGAGCAGCTCGCCGTGTACAGCACCGCGCCGCACGTGGTGCACGACGGTGGCTGCCCGCCCCGCTGGACCCCGCTCGTGGTGCACGGTGAGGGCCGCGACACACAGCGCCGCCTGTCGTTCCTCACTGTGGTGCAAGGCGGGGCGCGATGACGGGCCGCAGGTGCACGCAACCGGCGCTCACCTCAACCACCGCACCGGTGAGCGGTGGACCGTGCCCGTGTTCATGCCACCGGTCGGGACGTGGATGTACCGTTCAGCGCTCACACACCGAGAGGGGGCCGAGCGGCTGCAACCGCCCGACCCCCGGATCACCGAGCCACAGGAGGGCACGATGACCACCACCAACACTTCCACGCGACGGCGCGGCAAGCGCAAGGCCACCAAGCCCGGCAAGCGGCCCACCGGCTCGGTGCGGCGGCTCCCCAGCGGCGGCTACCAAGCCCGTGTGACCGTGTACGACGAGCACACCCGCGACAAGCACGTCGAGGTGGTGAAGCCGCCCCTGCCGTGGAAGAGCTGGCCCAGCGAGGAACTCGCCCGCGAGGCCATCGACCGGTGGCTGGCCGACTACCGCGCCGGCAACCTGCCGAGCATCGTGCTCGGCAACACCACGTTCGGGAAGGTCGCGGAGCTGTGGTTCGCTCGGCTGCGCACCACCGGCAAGCTGCGCGAGCGCACCATCGAGGGCTACGAGCGGCTGTACGACCGAGGCATCGCGGCGACGTTCGCGCAGGTGGCGGTGAGCCAGGTGACGGGCCGGGTGATCCGTGCGTGGGCCGAGCGGCTCACTGCGCGAGGGCTCTGCCACGACACGGTGGCCCGCCACTACACGGTGGTGCGTGGTGTGCTGCGCGAGGCCGTGAGCCGGGAGATGCTGCTGCGCCTGCCTCACGTCGAGCTGGATGAGGTGACCAGAGCGTCAGCGTTCAAGCCGGCGACGCCGATCACGCTCGCTCAGCTCGACGCGCTCGCCGCGGCGCTCGCCGCCGACCAGGCCCGCCGGGAACGGGAGCGGGTGGAGAACCCGTGGCGCAAGGGTGGCCCCGACCATCGCGGGCACAACCTCAGCCTGATGGTGCGCACGATGGTGCTGTGCGGCGGGCAGCGCAAGGGCGAGTGCGAGGCGCTCCGCGTCGGTGACCTCGACACCACCCGATGGACGCTGCGGATCGACAAGGCGCTCGACTCGGCAGGCCGGGAGGGCAAGCCCAAGACCGACGCCGGCGAACGCACCGCTGCGGTGCCCGAGGTGCTCCGCGCCGAGCTGGCCGCGCACGTCGCGGGCCGCGAGCCTGGGGAGCGGCTGTGGACGAGCGTGGAGGGTTGCAGGATGAACCTGAACAACCTGCGCCGCCGCGAGCTGCCACGCGCTCTCGCCGCGGTCGGGCTGCCGCACATGCGCCTGCACGACCTGCGGCACAGCTCGGGCTCACTGCTGGCGGCGCTGGCCGTCCCGCTGACCGACATCGCCCACCACCTCGGGCACCGCGATCCGCAGTTCACGATGCGCCGCTACGTGCACCCGCTGGCCGACTCACGCGACCGGGTGGCGGCTGCGTTCGACGCCGCGATCGAGGGCTCGGTGGTGCCGCTCCGCAAGGCGGTAGGCCAGTGACCGACCGTGAGCGTGAGCACACGCAGGCACCCGACGCCGTGCTCTACCCCGAGCCGGGCACAGTGATGTGGGCCGAGGTGTGGCGCGACGGCCGCAGGGTCGGGGCCGTGTGGATCGCTACCACCGCGACCGCGCGGCCGAGGGCGGGCATCCTCAACGACCCGGCCTGCGGCGGTGACCTGCCGTTCCAGCACGACCTCCACCCGGCCGCGCTCACGGTGAGCGCCAACCCCGAGGTGGACGCCGCCGGCTGGCTCGCTCACCTGGCGGCAACCCGCGACGGCAACCACGGGCGGGTGATCGTCGGTGAGGCCCGCCGCGCCCGCTCCCTGGCCGCGGTACGGCAGCGAATGCGAGAGCCGCTGTAGCGACCGCACAGCCACGAGGAAGGCCGGGAGGGCACCGAGAGTGCTCCCCGGCCTTCTGCGCGTGTCAGGGCGGTCTGTGGCGTCGGTGTGGCCGATCTGACTGAACTACACCGGCGTGATTCGCGTAGCGTGTAACCGCATGCCTGCCGTGGCCACGCTCCGTGATCTCGCCGCCGCCGCCGAGCAAGACCCCAACGACGTCATCCGGCACATCGTCAACCGGCTGGACGACGACGACGAGGCTCGGTTCCTACACGGGCTCGCTGAACGCGTACTCGCCGCGCACGAGCCCGATGGCGTGTTCGAGCTACACCGGTGGATCGGCTCATGGTTGCTCTCGCTCGACCTCGCGGACGACCCCCACTTCCGAGCAACCGACGACGAGGCGAACAAGCTGCTCGCCGCGGGCAAGCTTGGGGACGGACTCACCGGCACAGAGCTGCGGCAACGGTACGGGCGCTGACCGCTGCTCATGGAGTGGCGGTGGCTCAACGAGCACCGGCTGACGCACGCGCTCGACACGTGCGCCCCCGCGGAGCTGGACGACCTGCTCGACGCGTTGGACGAGCTGCTGGCCGACCCCCAACGGCCGGACATGACCGCCCCAATGCACGGCACCAAGGACAAGATGGACCGCACCATCGCGCTGCTGCCGCACGGGTGGGTGCTCGTCTACACCGTGTGCCCCGCCGTGGTGCCCCCCGCCGTCAAGCACCCCTCGCTCGTCGTGAAGTCGTTCGACAAGCGCTTCGACTGAGCCCGCGAACGGGCACGCTGGCGGCACGGACACTGGCACGAGCCCCACGAGCCCCCGCCACGCCGACAGCTACAGCAGGTGGCCACCACCCGCGCTCGGACTACTCGACGGAGAACTCAGCCTGGGCCACGTCGCACTCGTGGGTGAGCCTGGCCAGGTGCTCAGCGTTGGCCGTGTGGACTCGGGCCGCGAGCGCCTGCAAGCGACGCCACCCGTCGCTCAGCGTCGGGAGCAGGCCCCGACCGCTCACCCCGAGCCGCACCGAGCCGTGCAGCTCCAACGTGGAGGCACGTACCAGGTCGAGTTCGGGGCACCACACGTCGAGCAACGCCAGGAAGCCCACCACGTCACCCAATGTCTGCTCGACGCCGGTGGTGTCGGCTATGCCGCCATCCTCGATCACGTCGCCAGCCGCCTCCAGCGCGGTCGCGGCCAGCGCCGTGTACTGGTACCAGAAGACGTAGTTGCTCCACGCCATCGACACGTCGCCCGGCTGCCTCACGCGACCGCCTCCCAGCCGACGCCGAGCACCACCACGATCCGGCTCGACCGGTCGTACCAGGCGGTGCCGGCCTTGGTGGCCACCCGGCCCCGAGTGCGCAGCGCGCGCCGAGCCCGCTCGGAGAAGCCGCCCCACACCCCGCAGTGTTCCGACATGCCCGCAGCGAGGCACTCGGCCCGCACCGGGCACCGGCGGCACAGCCCCTGCGCCCAGTCGGGCACCTTCTCCCCACGAGTCGGGAAGTAGGCCTCGGTCGGCATGCCCCGGCACGCGGCCTGCTCGGTCCATGCCGGCGGTGCGAGCGCTCGGCTCACCCGGTCTTCACCCACAGGGCTCCCGGGGGAGCCTGGTAGTCGGCCGGCGGGTTGAACGACGCCACGGTCACCATCGACGTTGGGGCACGCACCCGCTCGTCGGCAAGGTCCTCCACCTGCGCGAATCCGGCACGCACCCGGCACGAGAACAACGGCACCTCGTCGGGCTGCGCTTCCAACAGGCTCGGCTTCGGCAGCCCGGCCGGCTGCGACACCGCCACCAGTTCGCCCAGCTCGATCTCATCGCCGGTGCCGCGCTTGAACCCGTACAGCGCCCACCGGCTGTTCGTCGCGTGGCCGTTCGGCGTCACCGCCACCACCTCGGTCGCGTTGGACACGATCAGCCAGCCTTCGGCGTCGCCCGTCTCGGCGTCACCGGCCACGAGCACCGCCGCACCTTCGGTCACCTCGACGTTGAGCCCAGCCCCGGCATCCCACGACGCCTCGTACCCGCCGCCGAGCGCCGGACCGTTCGCCGGGACGATCACCCGGCTGGCGTAGGAGAACAACGCGGCGACGAGCGCACGGTCCTGCTGCGCGGTGTACTCGTCGTTCTGCAACCACGACGCGAACCGGGCCATCAGCGGCCCCCTCGATGCACTCGGCGGTGCAGCTCCGCGATGCGGGCTTCCTCGGGGTGCACTCGGGCGTGCAGCTCCGCGATGCGCGCTTCGGCTGGGTGCACACGAGCCCACGCCGTTGCGATCAACGCCTCGCGCCGCTCGGGGAGCACCACGTCGAGGATCGTCCTGATGCGCTCCACCACACGCCGCCCCATCGCGTCCGGGTCGAACACGCCGCTCACGCCGCACCCGCCTCGGCCTGGGTGAGCAGCGCGCTCAGCTCGGCCACACGGTTCGGGTGCTGAGCACGGAAGTCCCGGTTGGCGATCGCACCCCGGTACAGGGCGGGCAGGTCGATGTGAGCCCACGGGCGAGCGTTGGCGCGGTCGCGTGGCACCTCGCCCCAGTAGACGAAGCCCAGCTCCGATGCCAGGCTCACGGCCACCACTCTGCGCGTCGCAGTGTTGAGCCCGAGCAGCTCGGCGCACGCGACCCCACGGCGCTGGTCGCCGGCCAACGGCGCAGCCGCGAACGACCCGAACATGGCCCAGCAGCCACCGCACACCCGCCGGCCCCGCTGCACAGGTTCGTCCCGCCAGATCGTCCTCGGCGGGGTCGTGTCCACGCCGCAGTACCAGCACGGCACCGCGCTACGGCGCGCCGCGAGCCGGTCCCGAGCCTGCTTCACCTGCTGCCCGAGCACGTCGGCGTCGAGGTGCTGCCACGGCTCGCTGTTGTGCCGACCAGCCCGCAGACCCGGCCGATCCTGGAACAGCTCCACCGTCAGGCCGGCCAGCTCACGCGCCTTGGAATCAACACCGAGCACGAGCCCGATGGCGTGCCGGTGGATGCGCCCACTGTTGGCCGTGCAGGCCATGCAGTGACCGAGGGGCACGTTGTCACCGGCGAGGTTGGCGACGAGGCGCACGGTGGCCGGTTCGGTGTCGGTGAGGTGGCCGCAGTCCCGGCACGCCAACGGCACCGCCGGATGCACCTGCTGTCGCAACGCCTCGATCCGCCTGGTGACTTCCAGCTCGCGGCGGGCCTCCTGGCGGCGCTCAACGTCTGCGAGGGTGACCCGGCTGCGGACACCCCACTTCTTGTTCTTGGCCATGGATCAGCTCCTGTCTCGTCGGTCAACTCGGTTGCCGCAATGCGGGCACGGTTCGCTCCATCGGCCATCGGCAGCCCACCGGAGCCGCACCCGATCACCCGGCGTACCGACCGGCGCGTACCGGCACACGTGGTGCGTGGTCGCCTTCTGCTCGGCGCGGCCGGCGTCGATGCGGTCAGCGAGGCGACGCAACCTGGCGACGTTCGCGCCACGGCCCTTGGCCTGCTCCCGGTCGAACTCGGCCACCAACGCTCGAACGCTCGCCATCAGAAATCCTCCTGTGCGTGAGGTGGTGCAGCCGCCGCGACGGCATGACCAACCATCGCGACGGCACGGCACCGGAAGGACCGCTGCACCACCGGGACCGGTGCTGTTCCACCGATCACGACCTGTCCGCCCGACCTGCGACGCGCAGGCTGCCGCCGACCCGCTGCGCGTGGCCGCTCGCCGCGATCAGCGAGCTGTACCGCTTCACCGCCCGCCCATCCGCCGCGACGACCTCGTACAGCACGGCACCGGCCAGCTCGGCGTGCTCAGCCGGCACCGGCAACCGGGCAGGGCGCTGCCGGCTGCCACCGCCACAGCCTCGACAGCCCGCCATCAGCCGACCTCCGCGCTCTGGCCGACCACGTGCACCCGGACGCCGCTGGCCTCCAACGACCGCAGCAGGGCCTGCGCCCTCCGTTGGCGTTCGGCGGCGACGACGGTCGCTCGGGCGGTGCTCCGTCGCCTGTCCTCCGGGCTGACCTTCTGCCAGCGGCGGCGGGCGGCGCTGCTTTGTGCTGCACTCATGCTGCAAAGGGTACGGCTCGGGAGTCTGCCAATGGTGGAAATGCGAGCCCGCGAACCTAAGGCGCATTACACAATGCGACTTCTAACAATTGGATGTAAGGTGGCTGCTGTTGGCGGTGCTGTGAGCAGGTGCGATGAGGGGTGTTCGTGGCACATCTGCTGGCACGGGCCGCTGAGCACCGACCGTGGCGGGCAGTGAGCGCAGGTTGCCAGAGCCCGCGATAGGCGGCTACGGCTACCGTGTCGAGTCAATGACAACGGCCCTCATTGCTGCCGCAACGGCGCTCGTCGTCTACGGCTTGACCACGTACAACGAGCGCCGCAGGCGCTGGGAGGATCGGCGCGGGGATACCTACGTCGAGATGCTCACCCTCGTGCAACAGGTGATGCACGACGTGAACGAGTGGCGCGAGTGGGTTGGAGACTTCGGGCCAGTTCTCACGCCGACCGCTGAACTCAGTGAACGCGAGCGTGCTGTGATCCGCGCCAAGGTCACAGCGTGGGGAAGTGCGACAAGCCGTGATCTACTTGCGCGCCTGGACGAGCAGTTCCTGTTCGCTCAACGGCATTACTGGCGCCATCAGGACGTGGTCGAGAGATCGAAGATCGAGGGCTTCGAAGCCGACCCGGCGTACAACCTTGGCAATGTTGCCGAGGCGGTCGATCAGGTTGACGCACTGGCCGAGCGTCTGACCGAGACGGTGCGCTCGGAGCTGCAACCGGGCATCACCATCTGGAGGCGGGTGGTCAACTGGCGTCCGCGTCGCCGGCGTGCCGTTGGCGGCAGCAACGGCGAACCTCCGGGGCCCGAGCCATCCCCTGGCGCTTGAAGGGGGCTCAGTCGCGTGAGATGGCGGCGAAGGCGTCGGGGATGTACGGCACTCGGGCGGCGACCTCCGCGAGCTGTTCCTCGACGGTGCGGGTGCGGTACCGATCGAACCGGGCCGACAGCCGCGCCGCCCGCAGCTCGCTCACCGAGCCCGTGTTGAAACACAGCCGGCAGCGGATGAGCTGCTCGGCCGGTTCGGGCTGAGGCGTGTGCGCGGTGCCGCGCAACTCAGCGAGCACGCGGCCCATCCGGTCCTGTGCCTGCCACGCCGCGTGCTCACCGTCGAGCGGGTAGTGCCAGCCACGGCCGTTGCAGCGCGGGCATTCCTGCTGCGGGCTGCCGTCGATCCCGGCGGCGGCTTCCAACTTGGCGATGCGACCCTTCCGGTTCACGCTGCACCTCCCCATTGCTCACGTTCCAACGCGGCGAGCCGGCTGCGGCGTTCGAGCTCGGCCAGGCGTTGGTCGTCCATCGCTGCGTCGCGTACGTGCAGGGCTCGGGAGAGCAGCACGTCGCACGCCCGCACCCTGGTGGCTGCGCCCACGTCGGGGTCGTTGGCGATCTGGCCGAGCACGGTCACCGCACCCACCGCCAGGGTGGCGAGCCGGTCGGACGCGGTGGCGAGGGTGGCGTGGCGCAGCTCATCGAGGCGGGCCTTCACCTCGGGGTCCTTCAACCGGCGGTGCGCGGTGGCCTCGGAGATGCCCGCAGCTCGGGCCGACGCCTGGATGCTGTGCCCGGCCACGAGCGCGACGAGGAACGCTTCGGTGCCGCCAATGTTGCGTTCCTTCCGGTCATTGCCGCTCATCGCCTGTCACGGTACGTCCGCCGGCACGCCCGGTTGGCGATAAGGCGGCTACTGCTCTGTGGGAGCATCGGCGGATGGCGGCAGCGGCTCTCGTGGTGTCGATCGTGGCGATCATCGTGCCCACCCTGGTGTGGCTGCTCGACAAGCAGGACCGTGACCGCGACCGCACCGACCGAGCGGCTGAGCGCGAGCAGGACCGTGCCGAGCGGGCGACTGAGCGCGAGGCCGAGGCCGCCGAGCGGCAGCGACTGCGGGACAGCATGCGGCTCGACGTGACGCTCGTGAGTCGCGAGTCGGTGTGGAAGCCGCGAGGGCAGCAGAGCAGCCACGGGGAACACTGGTTCCGGGTGTCGCTGGTGGGCGGCGACGCGTATTCGGCTGTGGAGGTGACACGGCTTGCCCGGATGCGCGGCGACCAGGTGAGCGAGCCGGACCTCACCCACGGGGAGGTGCCGTACGAGGTGAGCGCACAGCGGCCGCGCTACTTCCACGGAGCACCCAACTCGGTCGGCAG
>CAZMHG010000012.1:0-8720 GCA_964565975.1 uncultured Ilumatobacteraceae bacterium
GTCGAGCATCGCTCATCCTGGGCGACCCCAAGGGCGGCGACCCCGCCGAGTGGCCGGCCGATTTGCGGGTGCGGCAGATGCCGGAGGCGACGCGATGAAGAAGCGGAAGGACGTGGCGGAGATCACCGAGCGAGAAGCTGTGCTGTTCGCGTGCTCTCGGGAACCCCTCGACTGTCGCGGCTGTCGCCTGCTACGCCTCGCGTACGAACTCGCCTGCGCAGACGCACGGATGTACCAAGCGAGGGCGGAAGAGGCCGACCGCAAGCGTGCGAAGGGAGGGAAGCGATGAAGGACTTTGACCTGTCGAAGATCACCGGCAACGAGCCGCCACTGATTACCGATGACGAGAAGGACGCTGAACTCTACCGCCTCCGCCGCGAACTGGCGGAGATGAAGGTCAGGGCGGAGAGGGCGGAGGCCGAACTATCAGAGAATGGCAAACCCGCCATGACTGACAGAGAGAGCCGCTGTATCGTCTGCGATGGACGGCTCGCCAAAGACAACTTCTGTGGGAAGTGTGGCGTGCGCACACGGCCGACCGCCTCGATGTCGCCGCGAGAGGAGAGGCTGGTGGAGGCGGCGAGCATCGCCGTCAAGTACCTCGACGCACTCGACAAGGGCCAGGTGTTCCGTCCGGACGAACCCACCTCCGTCTGGGGGCACCTCAGATCCGCCCTCGCGGACTACGACGACGGAAGTGAACATCCCACAAGGCCTAAAGTCCGCGCCGAATAACACGGGAGATTTCGGCACATGAACAAACTGTTTGCCCTGCTCGTCGCCGTCCTCTGTTTCGTCTCCTGGTCCACCCCGACGATCACACCAACCGCGGCGCCGGACGGATCCGTCGTCGTGCCTGGCCCGCAGGTGATCGAGGCGGGCCGACCACGCGGAAACGCCGTCCCGGTCTTTGCGCTCGGCGCGGGCGCCGACGTCGCGACCCACGGCCTGAACCGCACCGTCCTGGCCGAGGGCTGGGTCGCCGCCGTCGACACCGTGTTCCTGCCGCGGGTGATCGAGTGGTACGGCCCGCCCGAGAAGAAAACCGGCCCGCCCCGCCGCGTCATCGTCCACCTGCCGTTCGGCCGCTCCGAGTTCACCACGCCCGGCGCCGCCGACATGCCCTTCGACGGCCTCCTGCGGCTCAAGGAACGGGTCGAGACCGGGTCCGCCGAGCTCGCCAAAGCGGCGGACGCCAACGCCTTTGTGCGGGCCTGGTCCCGCCTGGCGGTCCGCGGCGACGCCGAACTCGAGTTCTACCTCGGCACGGTCGACGCCGGCCACCGCGAGCGATGGGACGCCTATTCGCCCGCCGAGTGGTCCAAGCGGGCCGAGCAGACCCTGGGCGTGTTCCGGCGGATCCAGACCCTCAGCGGCAAGCCGGTCCGCGTGTACCTGGACGCCGGCGGGACTCGCGGGCCCGGCTCCAACTCCTGGGAGATGCGCCTGACGATCCGGCGGATGGACCTCCGCTGCGGCATCGAGCCGTGGCCGTCGCTGGACGGGCCGCAGTGGGCCGCGGATGCCGACGTCGACGTGCTCATCACCTCGCAGCTGTTCGACCACCGCGGCAAGTGGGCGGTGCCGCGCGAGTCGATCAAGGGACGGATCACGATCTTGTACACCGGTGGGCGGATCGACGCCGCGGCCGAGGCGCGAATCGACGGCTGGCTGGCCGACGGCTACGACGTCGCCCTGGGCGCGTTCCGCGTCGAAAAGTCGGCTGCCGAATGGGCGGCCGTCGGTGCGAAAGAGGTGGTGGAATGATCGCCGCCGTCCCCATCGTCGACAGCCTCGCGCGCAACTACGGCCCGTATGCGTTCGGGCCGATCGTGGTCCTGGTCCTCATGGCCGCGGCGGCTGCGCTTTACGTGAAAGTCTGGAAGCCCGGCGTCACCGCCGCGATGGAGACCGAAAAGGAACGCACGAAGCAGACGGAGAACCTGCGCTCGTGCGCGGCCGAGAACGCGGAGACCGCGAAAGCGAACACCGAGACGGCCAAGACTCTCGGAGAGTTGCACAAGTCGATCGAGCGCACGCAAGCTATGCAGCTCGAAGCTATCAGGGCGATTGCAAAGACCGGCATCACGTCGCTGGGAGACGATCGTTGAGCGAGACCCGGCTCACGGTGGCGGGGCGGGCGTTCGTGCGCGGGTTTGGCCGAGGCGACCCAAGGCGGGAAGCGATCGCCGCGGCCGTGCTGCTTGACCGCCGGGCCATGCTCAGGAGTAACCGCGAGCTCGGCGCCCTGGCCGGCGTCAGTGCATCGACAGCGTTCCGGTGGAAGCTCGCGGCCCGGGCGGCTCTGGAACGGGCGCGCCGAATCGACGGGCTGGCCAAGACCGAGCTCCTCTCGGGATAGGAAAAACGCGGTGTGGCACGTCCCCCCCCACAATCTCCGGGCCTACTCACCGACGCAGAGTTGTCGGAGCATCTGCTCGTCAGCCGCCGCCAGATCGGGAGCTACGTCCAGGCCGGGATGCCGCACGAGATCGGTCCGCGTGGCAAACGGAGGTTTCGGCTCGACGTCTGCCGGGAGTGGGTGGCACGGAACGCGCCCGAGCCGGTGCGGGGCGGCAAGGCTCCGCACGAGAAGGCGCGGGAGGCTGCGGCGGTCCGGACTCCGCGGCGCTCGCAGACGGAAATCGACGACGAGATGCGACGGGTGCGCGGGCTGGTCGATCGGAGCGACCCGGCGGAGATCGCAGCCGCGACGCGGGGCGCGTCGGAGCCCCAGGACGTGCTCAGCCTTGCGGCGGTGCGGGTGTTGCGCGAGGGTCTGCAGGCGGAGCGGGAGGCGATATCGCTGCGGCAGGAGCGGGGCGAACTGGTTGCGGCGGCGAGCGTGCGGGCGGCGATCATGGGGGCGCTGTCGGCGCTGGCGTTGAAACTGGAGGAGCTTCCGGTGCGGCTGGCGCACGCGGCGGTGGTGGCGGCGGGTGTTCGGCCGGATCTGGAGGGGCACGTTCGCGCGGCGATGGAGCGTGAGATCGGGGACCTGCTGGAGGATCTGGAGCGGCTGGAAATCAGGAGGTGAACGATGACCACCTTCGCCGACGCCTACGAGATCCTCCACGAGTGCTTCCGCGGTGCCTTCCACCGCGAGCCCCAGCTCCCTACCTCCGTCTGGGCCGACCGCCACCGCATCATCACCCTCGGCGACAAGCGCGGCCCGTGGGACACCAACGTCGTCCCCTACTCACGCGAGATCATGGATTGCTTCGGCACGCCGGGCGTGCGGCAGATCACGCTTGAAGCCGCGGCCCAGACGTCCAAGACCGAGATCCTCAACAACATGCTCTTTAAGGCCATCGACCAGCGCCCGGGGTTGGCGATGTGGGTCTACCCGAACGAGAAGGTGGCCCAAAAACAGAACCGCCTGCGGCTGCTCCCCGCCGCCGAGAAGTGCAAGCCCATCGCGCGGCGTTTCAAGGGTGCTTCGGAGGTCAAGGGCACGGGCGGAACGGCTCGCGCCAAGACCGGGCTCCTGCTCACGTTCGACCGCATGTCCGTCTCGTTCGTCGGCTCCAACAGCCCGGCAAACCTCGAAGGTCTGCCGTGCCTCTACGTGTTCGTCGACGAGGTCGACCGCTGCCACCCGGAAACCATGGGGCTCGTGCGCGAGCGCGTCAAGGCGTACCCGTTTTCCCACGTCATCGTCGTCGCCGGGACGCCCGGACTGGAAGGCGAGGGAATCGACGGCGAGTTCCTCCGCGGCGACCGGCGGCGCTATCTGGTGCCGTGCCCGCACTGCGGGGTCTATCACCGGCGTCTGTTCTCGCGCCTCCGCTGGCCCCGCGGCGAGCACCAGAAGCCCCACGAGGCGGACGAGGTGCAGGCCGAGCGGCACGCCTACTACGTGTGCCCCGAGTGCAAACAGGACGTCCTGCCCGAGCACCTCCGCGCCCAGCTTGCCCGGGGCGTCTGGTGTCCCGAGGGCTGCACCGTGGCGGCCGACGGCTCGCTCGTCGGCGACCCGCCCCAGACCGACCACCGCAGTTACCACCTCCCGGGGCTCCTCTCCGGGCTCGTCGCCAACCCCTGCGGGTACGTCGCGCGCAGCTACATCCGGCTCAAAGGCGCGATGGACCAGAACTTCGTCACCCGCGTCTTGGGCGACCCCTACCAGGTCCGAGGCGACGGCCTGGCGCCGGCGTCGCTGCGGAACCTGATCCCGCCCGTGGGCGAACCCGGCTCGTATCTGACGATCAAGCCCATGGGCACCGAGTGGGGGACCGCGCCGGCCGACGTGCTCGCCGTGACCGCCGAGGTCGACGTCCAGCCCCGCCACGCCTGGGCGGCCCTCCGGGGTTGGGGCGAGTACGGCCGCGAGAGCTGGCTCCTCTGGTACGGCAAGATCGATCTGCCGGTCGACGACCGCTGGATCGCGAACCCCGGGGCGATCGACGCGCTGCTCGCCCGCCGGATCCGAACCGCGGACGGGCGGCTGCTCCGCGTGAAGGCCGCGGCGATCGACTCCGGCCACCGGGCGCACGACGTCTACGACTACTGCCGGCCGCACCTGCTGGCCGGGCGGATGGTGTACCCCGTCAAGGGCGCGTCGACATCGCTGACCGAGAGCGGCGGGGCCCCGGTCAAGCACAGCCTCCTCGACGCCTCCAAGTCGCGGGCGGCCCAAGAAGAGCAACTCCGGGCAACGAACCCCAACGCGATTGTGCCGGTCCTCCTGCTGATCGACACCGGGTACTACAAGTCGTCGATCTTCGGCAAGCTCGGCGGCGTCCCCGATCTCGAGGAAGAAGCGGGGGCGAGTGTCGCCACCCCGACGTGGCACCTGCCGTCCGACGTCTCGGACGACTACCTCGCGCAGATCACGGCCGAGCGGCAGGTCCGAATCAAGGTGAAGTCGCGGCGGTTCGGAACGAAGGTCGAGGTCGTCTGGCAGCTCAAGGCCGGGCAGACGGACAACCACTACGGCGACGGCGCGGTCTACGGCGCCGGGCTGGGCGAGTACCTGAACGTCCGGGCGCTCCGGCGGGCGGCGTCAGCGGCGGCCGAACCTGCCCCGGCGCAGCCTGTCGCTCCGGTCGATTCGAGGCCCGCGTCGACGGCGCTGCAGCGGGCCCGCCAAAACCCCTCAGCCTACCTGCAGCGTGCCCGCGAAAAGCTCTCCGGCGGGAGTGGTCTAGTTCCTTGACCACAAAGGATTTCCGAGCGTTTGACCCGCGCCGATTCTGAGCGCGGCCGTTTCACCAGATGGAGCGCTCCTGCTCAAGGGGTAGAGAGGTGCACAGACAGCACCGCCTCACGGAGAGCGCCATGGCGAAGCCCAAGCCCGCGAAGGATTTCGAGACCTCACCCCTCGCGGATCAGGACATGGGGTCGGCGTCGGACCCTCCGCCGTCCTCCTCGGAGACGCCGGCCGCTGCCCACGCCGGTACGCCGACGCACGACCCCAATTCAACCGACGGGCGCATCGAGTCGGCGCAGAGGGAACTCGCGCAATGCCGAGCGGAGATTGCCCGCCTGGGCGACGTGCGGAAGCCCGTGACCGACGCGGTCGCGATCTACACCAAGCTCTCGGCGGAGAAGCCGAAGCGGATCAAGGCGATCGAGGACGAGTGCGGCCGGGCGCTGCAGGCGGTGCGCGAGGCCGAGAAGCTGATCGCCGAGACGCTTGCCTACCGCGACACGCTCAACCTCAAGATCGGGCAGATCGAGAAGACGATCGCGAGCCTCGAAAAGGCCAAGGGCGACGAGCTCAAGGCCCGGTCCGCGACGCTCCCCGCGCACCTGATCGGCGTCTAACCCGTGGCGTACACCTACCACGACTGGCAGCAGCAGACGGACCCCGCGGCGCGGCTGACCCGGCTGCGTCAGCACCTCGCGGAAGTGTCGGCGCTGATCAGCGCGTCGATTTCTGCGAACGGGTCCAGCCGGTCGGCGTCCGACCTTGAGCGGTACTGGCAGCGCCTGACGGACGAAGAGAAGAAACTCACGGACCAATACGGCCTTGACGGCGCGACGCCCGCGGTGCGCGTCGGCGTCGTCCGGGTCGGCCGGATCTCGCAGTAAGCCATGCCCTCCCCCGTTCCCACGCTCGAGACCTCGCACCGGAGGATTGCCGCCGCACGCGCAGACGCTCTCGCGTCGGCCGCGGGTCTTCTGAGGAACTTCACCGACTCGTTCGAATCTGGTCGGCGCACGCGGTTGAACTCGCGGCCCTTCCCCCAGGGAGGAAGCTCCGACGCTCACCTCGACTGGACCACGCGGAAAAACCAGCGGAACGCCTGCCAGGCCCTGCTCCGCAACTCGACGGTCGCGCGGGCGCTGGTGCAGCGGCTCTGCGATCTGGTCATCGGCGACGGGTTCTCGTGCCAGGCGTTGACGAAGAACACCGAGTGGAACGCCGAGGCCGAGCGCCTCTGGTCGGAGTGGGCGGTCAACCACGCGGACGTGCGCGGCATGCGCTCGCTCTGGCAGATCGTGCACGACGTGATGAAGGCGCTGCACACCGACGGCGACATGCTCGTCGTCAAGGTCGCGCCCGACAACAACGACGAGCAGCCGTGCGTGCAACTCATCGAATCCGAGCGGATCGGGTCGATGATTCCGACCTCCCGGGCGCGTGCGAAGAAGTCCGAGACGGTCTTCGACGGCGTTCAGATGGACGAGTACGGGCGGCCTGTCAAGTTTCACCTCGCGGACTGGACGACCACCGGCGGAACTCCGACGGCGCGCGAGACGCGGACGATCGACGCGGCGGACGTGCTGTTTCTCGTCAACCCGCGCGGCGTGCTCGTCAACAACACGCGGGGGGAGCCCGGGCTGCAGGCCGTTCTCGACCCGATCGAGCGGCTCGACGAGTACATCGAATCGGTGGCGATCGCGGCCCGCATCGCGACCCTGCTGTCGTTGATCATCAAGACCGACAACCCGGCGGCGACGCAGTCCGCACTCGCCGAACAGGCCGAGTCCGTGACGGGCAACGTGCCGACCGCGACCGATCCTGCCGAGGCGTTCCTCGCGCCTGGGAGTTTCTTCTCGCTCAAGCGCGGCGAGTCCGTCGAGCAGGTGAAGCCCGAGCAGCCGACCACCAACCACCAGCAGTTCGTGCTGCTCCAGATCCAGCTCATCGCGGCGGACCTGGGTCTCCCGATGATCCTGTCGCACCTCGACTTTTCGGCCGTGAACTTTCACAGCGCGAAGTCGGCCATCAACGTGGCGTATCGGGGGTTCGAGACGTGGCAGCGGTTCCTCGCGGACCGGCTGCTCGTCCCGCTCTACCGCTGGCGGATGCGTCTTGCGATCGAACGGGGGGAGATTGCCGACAACGACGAGTTCGACCGCGTCGAGATGATCGGCCCGCCGCCTCCGTCGATCGACCTGGAGAAGGAAGTCCAGGGGCACAAGGCCGCGGTCGAAGCGAACTTCATGACGCAGAAGCACGCGATCTCCCGGCTCACCGGGCTGGACCGCGACGCGGTGTTCGCCGAGCGGTCTTACGAGAAGTCGGAGGAGCGGCGTTTGAGCATCGTCCCGCCCTCGACGCCCGGAAGCATGACTCCCACGCCGGCCGCGCCGACTCCTGCACCAGCGATCGAGTAACACCATGGCCATCCGCAACTACATGGGTGGGTACGGGCCGTCCGTTCCGCCGCTCCCGCTCGTCGTGCAGTCGGGGCTCGCGATCCTGCGCATCGACGGCCCGATGATGATGGGCTGGGGCTGGCAGGACCCCGAGTGCGTGGCCGCGACGATCGACAAGGCCGCGACCGATCAATCCATCAGGACGCTGCTGCTCGACATGAACTGCCCCGGAGGTTCGGCGTTCGGCACGGCGGACCTCGAAGGGGCGGCGAAGCGGTACAAGGCTAGCGGCAAGCGGCTCTGCGCGATCGCGCACGACCAGCTCTGCAGTTCCGCGTACTGGCTCGGCTCGTACGCCGACGAGATCGTCGCGACGCACTCGGCAATGGTCGGGTCCATCGGCACGATCATGACCCTTTACGACGACTCGCAGCGGTTCGCCACCGAGGGGGTCCGGCCGGTCGTCATCGAGCTTCCGGGCACGATGAAGCGGATGGGGCTTCCGGGCGTTCCGATCACGGCGGAACACGAGGCCCGGACGCGGGCGACGCTGGCGATCCACAATGCGACGTTCCGCAACGCCGTGGCAATGAACCGTGGAATCGCGCCGGAGTCGATCGACGCCATGGGCGGCGCGGCGTTCATCGCCGCCGAGGCGCTTCAGAACAAACTGATCGACCGCGTCGTCGACTACCGCGAGTATGTCGCGGAGCTCATGAACCAATCGAACAACGGGCCGGCTTCGGTGTCGGCCGAAAACGCCGCGAATGTCGCGGCCCCGGAGAACCAGACCATGCCCGAGACCAAGCCCCCGTCCAACCCGCAGGCCGTGAACATGACCGAAGAGGAGATGCGCCAGAAGTTCCCCGACATCGTCGCCGGCATCGAGGCCAAGGCGAAGGCGTCGGTCAATTCCGAGGCGCCGGCCGAGCCCGCGGCCGAGTCCGAGGAGGAGCCCGCCATGCCGCCCGAGAACCGCACCCAGGCCCCGGCCGCCCAGAACGCGGCGACGCTGGCCGAGCTCAAGGCCATCGCCCCGAACGACCTGCAGTTTGCGGTCGACTGCTACGAGGCCGGGATGACCGTCGCGCAGGCGAAGCTCATCTACAGCCGCACGGCCAAGCCGGAGAACAAAGCGGCCACCCCCGCCCCCGGCCGCGGCGTGTCCC
>CAZMHG010000012.1:8730-15970 GCA_964565975.1 uncultured Ilumatobacteraceae bacterium
GACCACGCGGCCGGTCTGATGTAACTTTATCCCCTCCCCGCCAGCCGAGCAACGAGGGCCCGGGCTCGTGGGAGGACGCGGTGCAGCATGTCATGACGCGCGACCGCTGCAAGCGCGGTAAGGCGATCACCACGGCGGCCCACGAGTTCCGCGACCTGCACGCCGCGTACGTCGAGAACCAGCGTCGGCCGGAAAACCAGGTCGTGCTCATGGAGCAGAACGCGCGGTCGACGCGCGTGACCGCGGCCGACGCCAACGTCTGAACCCCGCCACGTAGGCACCAGAGACAAGCAACCAACCACGCAACTCCCCAACCGGAGAAGGAATCATGTCGCAGTTTGCTTCCGCAATCGTTCAACTGACCGCCGGTGAGGCGCTCGAGGCGAACCGCCGCGTGCGCCTCAACTCGTCGGCCGCGCTCGTTTACGCCGACGCCGGCGAGCGCTGCATCGGCGTCACCCAGGCCGCCGCCGCCAACGGCGCGACCGTCGCGGTCAAGCTCTGGGGACAGGGCGGCACGCAGGCGGTCGTCGCGACCGGCGCCATCGCCGCCGGCGCGCCGGTCTACGGCACGGCCGACGGCAAGGTCGACGACGCCATCGGCTCGGGGATGCAGATCGGCGTCTGCAAGGCCGCGGTCGGAGCCGGCGGCCACGCCGAGATCGTGCCGTACGCCGCGGGCCAGTCGGACATCTTCACCGTGGGCCTCATGCACCAGGCTCCCGGCGCGGCCATCACGCGGCACGTCGCGGACCGCCCGTGCTTCCTGCTCAGCCTGAACAAGCGGGTCGACGTCGTCGGCTCGGACGGCGGCGCCGTGACCTCCGCGTTCTGGAAGGCCCCCTCCGGCACGGCTCCCGCGTCCGGAACGGCGCAGCTCGCGTCGGGCTCGTTCAACCTCAAGGGCACGGCCAACACGAACCAGGCACTCACGCTCTCGACGACCGCCTCGGACCGCACGTACGCGACGGGCGACGCGCTGGTCGAGGTGTTCACCGGCACGACGGCCGCGGCGGTCGGCGGCGGCACCGCCGTCTTCGCCATCCTCGACTGACGCGCGTTCGACGTCATCACCTTTCACCCAGTCACCACCCACCCCACCACGGGAGAAGTAACCAATGCCCCCTGTTCTTCGCTCATCCGCCGTCACTGTCCGCCCCGACCTGGGCGACGCCATCGTCGAGGCGACCGTCGACGAGTCCGGACTGATCGGGCACCAGGTGCTCCCGTTCCATCCGGTGGAGAACCGCGCCAACGAGTTCAAGATCCTGACGCGGGAGGCCCGGCTCCAGCAGCCGGACCCGGCGTACTCCGGGCACGGCGCGTCGATCCGCGTCCGGTCCGAGGTCGACGCCGATACGTACTCCTGCGTTCCGTACTCGCTCGAGCACGAGCTCGGCGACATGGACCGCATGGACTTCTCGGGCTCGTACGACATCGAGACCGAGGCGGCCGAACTGCCGGTGCGGATCAACCTGCTCCGGTTCGAGCGGCGCGTCTCGGCGAAGGTGTTCAACACGACGACCTTCCCGCTCTCGGGGACGACCGGCCTCGACACCGCGGTGACGTGGCCGACGATCGCGTCGTCCACGCCGATCACGGACGTCAGCACGGCGAAGGCGAACCTGCTGTCCAAGAACGGCGTGCTGCCGGACATGATGATCACCACCTGGCAGAACTACCAGTACCTCTGCCAGTCGGCGCAGGTCGCGGACCGGCTGAAGTACGACGGCAGCTACAAGGACGCCGACGTTCCGGTCGAAGCGCTCGCGCGGGTGCTCGGGCTGCAGAAGATCCTGATCGCGGGCGCGTTCTACAACGCGAACGCGCTGGGCGAGGCGGCGTCGATCAACCCCTGCTGGTCCAACAGCTACGCCATGGTGTGCTACTCGACGCCGTCGGACGCTCGCGGCTACGCGACTGGCCCGATGCGGACGCGGCCCCAGATCGGCCGCACGTTCCTGTGGGAGAAGTTCGGCGTGCCGCGTGAGGTGTACGAGTACCGCGAGGACAACAACGCGCAGGACGTCTACCGCAGCCGCATCTGCACCGACGAGAAGATCTTCGGCGGGAGCGACTTCGGCTTCCTGCTCAAGGTCGACTGATCGCGAGACCAATCTCTGTTCGGGGCCTCGGTTCGTCGGGGCCCTGATTGCTTTTCAAGGGGCACGACATGGCGGTCGGAGATCCTGTCTACGCCGGTCCGGAGTTCCTCGGCCGCGGATTCGTCGCGCTCGGCGCGAGCGCTTCGCCGTGGACCACCGTCATCACCGCGGCGGGCGTGGCGACGGCCGACAATTCCGGAACGGTCACGAACCCGGCGTTGCACATCACGCTCTCGTCACGGCTGCCGTTCCGCCGCAACTCGCACGGGCCGGCCACGCTGCAGGTCAGGCTAGGTTACGACGACGGCGCGACTCCATCGCAGCAACTCAAGATCGTGGTCTGGGGTCGCAAGCAGACCGCCGGGAACACCGAGGCATTCCAACGGCTCTACAACAAAGAGCCGAGCCCGGCAACCGAGGTCGAGGTCACGACCGCATCCACTACCGACGCCGAGGACGGGACGCTCAAGTACACCGAGGTCGACCCGCGCAAACATGCGTGGGACGTCGCCGGCTGTGACGAGTTCTATTTCCAGGTGTCGCAGGCGTTCAACGCGACCGGCGGCAACACGACCACGAACGCGATCCTCCAGGCGAAGCTGGTCTAGCCATGGCCGACGACGTCTTTCTCGACTGGGTGAACGGCTCGAACTCCAACGGGGGGACGAGCCTGGTCGATGCGTTCAAGTCGCCGATGGCGGCGGGGTGGTCTGCTGCGATCACCGCCGGAGCCAGGATCATCATCAAAGGCGACGCGGCCGATGCCGCTACGCACTACCGGCCGGTGGACATCACCGAGCTCCTCACCTTCCAGTTCCTGCTCACGAGCAAGACGAACGTCACGGTCATCCCCTACGACGACCTGGGCTACTGCATCCGCGGCGACGTGGTGCTCGCTTCCGGCTCGTGGACAAACGTGTCCGGCACGATCTACAAGCAGAACATCGGGGCGGACCTCATCGCGTCCGGCTCTGGGTCGGAGAGCAAGCAGCTCGGGGTCACCTGGAACTACGACGAGAACACGACCACGCTGATCCCCGGCTATCCGGCGGCGCACTACGGAATCCTGGCGGCGGGAACCAGTTCGACGGTCGCGGTCGGCGAGTCGTTCTACGACCGCACGAGCGGCGACCTGTTTATCAACGTCGGCGGGAACCCCGCGCTGGGCGTGGTGACGGTCTGCCGCGGCAAGAGCGACTCGCTCATCAAGTGGACGACCGCGACGGGCGTGAGGTGGTACGGCGGGACGGGGCGGCTGTGCTCGCTGCACAACACCTCCGTCGGCTACATCCTCGAACGCTCCGGCTCGACCGACTGCCTCATCGACGGCTTCCGAGCGTACGACGGCGGCTATCACAACATCGGCGGGATCGGCGCCGGCAACGTCCGCAACGTCATCAAGAACTGCTACGCGGAGGGCGGCGGGGACACCGGAACGCTGTTTGTCGAGTACGCGCAGTCGGGCACGCACAAGGGCACGCGCTTGATTGACTGCACCGCGCTGGTCCGCACCCACCTGGGCATCGACGGCACGCCCAACGGCGGCAGCGGGTCCAACCAGACCGGCTTCTATTTCCACTACGGCAGCGGGCAGGACGTGGTGGAGGATCTGGAGTTCCTCCGCTGCGGGTCGCAGTGCTACTCGCCTTCATCTCCGGGCATCCGAGGGTTCGGCGGCGTGGACGTCTCCACGAACTTCGCCGGGTCGCGCTACGAGCGGGCCAACCGGCAAGTGCGGTACGTCGACTGCTGGAGCCGCAACGACACAAGCTGGACGATCAACGCCCCGATCTACGTGCTCCGCGGCGACTTCCGCTTTACCAACGCCGGGCCGCTGGGGGCCGCCGGCTCGACCGGCTGCCTCCGCTTCTCGACCGACGGCGGCGGGACCGCCAAGCGTGGCATCCCGCTCTTCGAGGGGACGCTGATCCAGTTCGACCTGGACAACGCGAGCACGCAGTACGCCATGCGGGCCCAGTCGAGCCCCACGTACTACGACGACGGGACGGGCGAGTACGAGGGTCCCACGTTCCTCGGATGCACGATCGTCGATATCGGCGACAGCACCAACCAGGTCAACCTCTTCGACTTCCAGTCCAAGGCGAACTTCGCGTTCGCCGCGCAGTCGTGCCTCGTCGGCTACACCGCCCGCGGCGGGTCGAACCAGAAGCTGTGCGCGAACGACGGGTCGCTGGCCGCGGGCGTGCACCTCTTCGAGCGGAACCACTACATCGGCATCGGCACGAGCAACGACTATTCCGCCAACACGAGTTTCGACACCAAGTCCGAGTGGACCAGCGCGATCGACGCCAACGGCAAGTACACCGACTCCGGCAGCGGGATCTTCCGCGACGTCACCACGACCGACGCATCCGCGTCTCGCCCGGCCGCGAGCGCCATCACCGACGTCCGCTTCACCCCGACGCTGCGACCACTCTGCGACGTCTGGGGACGCCCGTTCATGGGCCAGCACGGGTGCTGGCAGGAGCAGCCCGGCGATATCCGAGGCTATCCGGCGGACACGTTCTCATTCCGGAGGGCCGCGAGATGAGTTTCGCGGACGAATGCCGGCAGATGATGGACGACGCCGGGGACATCCTCGGCGACTCGGTCACGTACCGCCGGCGGGTTCGCTCCGCCTTCACCGGGGCCACCGGCAAGTTCACCCCCAGCGCCAACGCCGACACGACGGTGCGCGCCGTCCGCGGCCCCAGCGTTCGCCGCATGATCCCCGGCGTGCAAAGCCCGGTCGAAACGATCGAGTGGTTGATCCCGGTCGCCGACCTCAACAACGACCCCGCCGGCGGAGATCTGATCGTGACCGCCTCCGGAGCGGGCACGGAAACCCACACCGTGATCGGTGCAGCCGAGCTGCAGGCAGACCGCCAGGCGTGGAAGGTCATGACCAGGCTGTAGACCCATGGCCACGCGAATCGACACCTCCGTCATCATGCGGCTGATCGCGACGCAACTCGAGACGCTTTCTGGCCCGGACGTGCTGCAGCCCGGCGAGCCTCCGTCCGAGGACCTGGTGCGGTGGTGCCGCATGGAGTCGCTCTCGCTCACCCAGCAGCAGACGGTCAACGACGGCGCCGACCGATCGACGCTGAGCTTCTCGATCCGCTGCGCCTGCCGGGTCAACCCCGAGGCGGGCAGCGTGTACGCGATCGCGGCGACCGTCGAGCTCGTCCGCGCCAAGTACTACCGCGTCGGGCTGACCGACCAGGCGACGACCCACCAGCTCGTGGCGACCAGGTCGAGCGTCTCGATCGAGACCGACGACGAGCAGCCCTTGCTCATGCTGGCCACCGTCGCGTTCGACGGCGAGGCCCTGCGGCAGACCGGCGACACCATCGAATCACACTCGCCCACGGCGTAGGAGAAACGTCTCATGGCCGACATCAACACCACGATCAAGAAGTTCAACGCCAACGGCGGCATGATCTTCTTCGGCACTTCGAGCGGCGACAAGATCCTCAACGTCGTGCCCGGCTCGCTCAAGGTGAAGCCGGGCGGACGCCGGAACATCTTTTACAAAGACGCCGGCGTCGTGAAAGCCCCCCTCGTCGGCGACGAGGAGTACACGATGGTCTCGTTCCGGGTGCGCCAGGCCGACCGCACCGGCTCGAGTGGCCCTTGGGAAAAGGCCCAGACGGCGCACACCACGGGCACGCCTTGGAGCACGACGATCACGATCCGCGTTCCCGACAGTCCGGGCGCGTCGACCGGCGAGGAGTGGGCGATCACCAACTGCTTCGTCGACGAGCAGCCCGAGGCCGAGATGGGCGGCGAGGGTGACGCCATGGACGAAATCCAGCTCGCCTTCCGCTCGACTCAGACCACGGTCGTCGGCACCACGTACTGAGAACGACCACCCCCGCAACTACTTCGGATCCCCCCCATGCTCACAATCAAGCAACTGCTCGAAGCGGGCCTGCCCAAGGCGTCGGTGACCGTCCGCGGACACCGGATCGAGATCTCCCCCATGCCCGCCGCCCGGAACGCCGAGCTCATGGGGCTCTTCCCCTCGCCGGACAAGCCGTCCGAATCCGCCACGCACGACGAACACGCCGCGTACCGGCGGGCATATTCGCGGTGGGTGCTCGCCGTGGAGCTCGCGGAGTTCGCGGTGCTGACGGGGTTCCTGTGCGAGATCCCCGGCCGCGGCGGCGGGGAGATCGAGTTCCCGTGGAAGTCCGACGACGACACCAAGCTCCTCTGGCTCGAGGAGGCCCGCCGCCAGCTCGGCGGCAGCATGACCAGGGCGGAAATCCAAGACGTGCTGCGGGCAGCCGATGCCGCCGCCCGCGGGCCCGCCGCCGAGGCAGCCCGGGGAAACTGATCGGCCCGCCGCCGGAAGGCGGAGACAACGGCGGGCCGCGGTTGCCGAAGCGGTACACGCTCCGGCCCTTGTACTTGCGGTGCCTGGTGGCGGAGACGTTCGGCCAGCCCCCCGGATGGACGGACTCGCTGCCGCCCGCAGAGCTTTCGCACCTGATCGAGTATGCCCTGATTCGAGAAGAGGAACGGGTGAAACGTGCCTGAGACGAACGCGGATATTCAGGCGGTGATTGAGGGGCGCTCGCCCTGGTGCGTGGTCACCGGCGATTGCCTCTCGATCCTGCCGACGCTGCCCGCGGGGTGCGTGGACGCGGTGGTGACCGACCCGCCGTATGGGATCGGGCGTGACGGCATGAGGTTGTCAACTTCTTCTCACGGCGGACGAAAGGCTTATGAATTCAAGGGATGGGATGCAGAACCTCCCTCCGAAGAGGTCTTCCGAGAGATGTTCCGTACGTCGAAGGATCAAGTAATCTGGGGCGCAAACTACTTCACTGCGTTCTTGCCTCCGACCATGGGGTGGCTTGTTTGGGACAAGGATCAAGACATCTGTGGATCTGATTGCGAGTTGGCATTCACGTCTCGGCAACTTGCTCTGAGGCGGTACAGGAAGAATCGAGTCGCCCTAGCCATCGACGGTGCGGTTCACCCTACGCAGAAACCTGTGTCACTGATGGCGTGGTGTCTCGGCTTCTTCCCGGACGCGGAGGTGATTCTCGACCCCTTCGCCGGCTCCGGAACCACCGGCGTCGCCTGCGTCCAGACCGGACGCCGCTTCATCGGCATCGAGATCG
>CAZMHG010000013.1:0-15606 GCA_964565975.1 uncultured Ilumatobacteraceae bacterium
GAGGTGTACCACGCGCGCACCGTGCATCCCACCACGGTCGCGCCCACCCTCGACACCCGCGGCACCGTGATCACCCTGTTCGACCACGGCCACCAGAACATGATCTCGCCGGTCCGGCCGGGCTCGCGCACCGACGGGCGCGAGACGTTGCCGACGCTCGAACACCTTCCTGCGGCGTTCGCCGCCGGCGTCCAGCCGGCGCACGGCATCTTTCCGAACGTGATCAGCCCGATGGACGCGCGGGGCTTCCCGTTCCTGGTGTTCTGGCCGACGGCGATCGACAGGACCCGGCTCGACATCGTCTGGTTCGCCGCCGATTGGGGTGAGGGCGAACTTCCGTCGCCGGAGATCTGGCAGAGGCGCCTCGACCGGTTCGACGTGCTGATGGACGAGGACTACCGCAACCTGGAGCCGATCCAGCGCTCGATGGAGCACGCGGCCCACGGCGGGCAGGTCGTCAACTACCAGGAACGGCGGATCTGGCACGTTCACGCATGGATCGACAAGATCATCGGCCCCGAGCGGATCCCCGCCGAGCTGCGCATCCCCGACCTCCTCGCCGATTGGGTGGAGCGCACCCCGATCCCGGTCGGATGACGCGTCCGGCCGAGCTGCTCGCCGTCACCGGCGGTCACCGCTTCGACCGCGACGCGTTCGCCGCGATGATCGACGCCGTCGCCGCACGCCTCGGCTGGTCGTGGCAGCACGCCGAGCACCCCCAGGCGGGAGCCCTGCTCACCGCGGCGCACGCCGGCCGGTTCGCCGCGATCGTGCTGTACGACCTGCCCGGCCTGTCGCTGGCCCGCGGTGTCGCCCCGGCGCCGATCGCCCCGCCGCCGGACGTGATCACCGGGATCGACGCCCTGGTCGGTGCCGGCCAGGGCATCGTCGCGTTGCACCACGCGCTCGCCGGCTGGCCGGCGTGGGACGGCTACGCCGAGCTGCTCGGCGGTCGGTTCCTGTATGCCCCGGGCACCGTGCGCGGCGTGGCCACGCCCGCGTCGGGTTACCGGATGGACACCTACCGTGTCGGCGTGGCCGCCCCGGAGCACCCGGTGTGCGCGGGTGTCGCGCCGTTCGAGGTGACCGACGAGCTGTACGGCTGTGCGGTGTTCGACGACACGATCGAGCCGCTGCTGACCACCGACGCGGACCTCTCGCCGTCGTCGCTGCTCGACACCTACCGCGAGGTCCTCGCCGGCGAGCAGGTCCCGTGGACCGGTGCAGCCGGCTCGAACCTCGTCGGCTGGTCGGTGCCCGGCCCCGCCGGGCGGGGACGGGTGGTCTACCTGCTCCCCGGCCACGGGCCGTCGACGATGGGGAACGAGATGTACCGCACGCTGCTGGCCAACGCCTGCGCCTGGGTCGCCAACACCACGACGGGCACGGCCGTTGCGGCGCGCGAGGACCTTCGGCCCTAGCCGAGGACCGAGCCGACTTTCTAGAGTCCGTCTCTAGAAAGGAGCCATCATGCGTGCCAGGGTGCATCCCCTCAGCCGGGCGGTCTACGACGTGATCGCGGACGGTGTCGTCGAGGTCAACGAGCAGGGTCGGATCGGCAGGTTCGACTCGCAGGGCCGGTGGCTCTCCGGTGAGCTGCGCCACTGCGATCCGCAGCTGTGCGGATGGCTCGCCGGGCCGCAGCTGCCTGCCGGCGTCCCCGGCAACCCGAAGGACTTCGCCCTACCCACCCACGAGTGACGGACCAACATGACCACGATCGAATCCAACACCACGCCGGTCTCTGTGCGCCGCGCGCTCGATTGCTCCGGGCTCGGCGCGGCCACCGAAGGTGAGCTGTACCAAGCGCTGCTCGACACGGACTCGCGGCCGACCCCGGACGTGTACCGCTGGCAGTCCCCGCTGCGCGACGCGGCGCCGATGCGCGTCCCGGTGACTCGCTACACCGACCCGGCGTTTCATCGTCTCGAGGTCGACAAGGTGTGGAAGAGGGTCTGGCAGATGGCCTGCCGCGAGGAGGACATCCCCGAGGTCGGCGACCACCTGAACTACGAGATCGCCGGCATCAGCGTGTTGGTGACCCGCTCGGCACCCGACCGCATCCAGGCGTTCCACAACATCTGCCGCCACCGCGGCCGCGTGCTGAAGGAGTACCCGGGCCGGTCCGACGAGTTCCGCTGCGCGTTCCACGGCTTCGCCTGGAACCTGGACGGCACGCTCAAGCACGTGCCCTGCCGGTGGGACTTCCCGCAGGTCGACGAGGCCGACGACGGCTTCGCCCTGCCCGAGGTGCGTACGGGAACGTGGGGCGGCTTCGTGTTCGTCAACCTCGACCCCACGTGCGACTCGCTGGAGTCGTACCTCGGCGAGCTGCCCAAGCACTTCACCGAGTGGCCGCTCGAGGACCGCTTCAAGCAGGTGCACGTCGGCAAGGTCCTGCGGTGCAACTGGAAGCTGGCCCAGGAAGCGTTCATGGAGTCGTACCACGTGGTGGCCACCCACCCGCAGCTGCTGCCGGGCATGGCCGACACGATCAGCCAGTACGACGCCTACGGTCACTTCGCCCGTGCGTTCACGCCCAACGGCGTGCCGAGCACGCACCTCAAGTGGCAGCCGACCGAGCAGCAGATGCTCGACGTGCACATGGACCGCGCCCTCGACCAGGATCCGCCGGTCGTCGTCCCCGACGGCGTCGACGGCCGCACGGCGCTGGCCGACCACCGCCGCGCCGCATTGGTCGGCACGCTCGGCGAGGCCCGGGCGATGAGCCTGTCCGACGCCGAGGTCAACGACAGCATGGTCTACGTGGTGTTCCCCAACTTCCATCCGTGGGGGAGCTACAACCGGATCGTCTACCGGTTCCGGCCGTACGGCAACCGCCACGACATGTGCCTGATGGAGTGCATGATCCTCAGCCCGTTCAGCGGCAAGCGCCCGCCGGCGGCGACGTTCCGGATGCTCGGCGTCGACGAGGACTGGACCGAGGCGCACGAGCTCGGCCTGCTGACGCGGGTGTTCAACCAGGACGTGTACAACCTGCCGCGCATCCAAGAAGGGCTGGAGTCGGGGTCGATCGACGAGATCATCCTTGCCCGGTACCAGGAGACCAAGATTCGGGCGATGCACGCCGAGCTGGAGCGGTGGGTCACCGCCGACTGAGACGACCGCGCCGGCCGCGAGTGCGGGATCAGCCGATGCCGACGAGGCGGTAGGACAGCTCGTGGACCGCGGCGCGCAGCTTGGGGCTGCTCTCGTGGCTCAGCGGGCCGTCCGCCAGGCGCATCGTGTGCACCGAGATCAACAGGTCCACCAGGGTCCGCACCGACAGCGCCTCGACGGCACGGCGTGCTGCCGACGTGCGGCCGCGGTGCTCGGAGGTGCTCAGGTACCCGAAGGCGCGTTGGGTGTGCAACTCCTCGAACTCCTGGCGCAGCGTGCTGATCTGGCGTGTCGCCCCCGGGAGCTGCAGGTGGACGAGCGTCGCTTCGTCCGGGTGGGTGTCGATCCAGTCCCACACGGCATCGATCACCGCGGCGAGCGTCGCCTGGTCTGCCGGCGAGTCGTCGGAGTGCACCGCGGCGACGACCTGGCTGATCGAGTCGAACACTCGGTGGACGGCGGCGGTGAACAACTCGTCCTTGCCGCTGAAGTGGTAGTAGACCGCGGTGGCCACGACGTCGGCGTCCTCGGCGACGTCGCTGATCGCCGCGTCGACGAAGCCCTTGCGGGCGAACTGGCGGATGGCCGCGTCGATGATGTCGTCGCGGCGCGAGGGTCGGTGCGCGGGTGGCGTGACGATCGAGTGCTTGCTCACGGATGATCTGGGACGCAGCGAACGGCGAGGACGGTGCGACCGTTACTGTAGGCGCCATCGACGCGCTTGCTCCATCTCGCCGCCCGGCGCACCGGCCCTCGCGCCGGACGGCCGTCGTCGATGGTGCGATGGGCCTGTTCGCCACCATGCCGGTGGACGAGGTCACCGTGCAGGACATTGCCCACGCCGTCGACATGACCTCGGCCGCGGTGTACTACCACTTCGCCTCGAAGGAGCAGATCCTGCTCGAGGGACTCAACCGGTTCGCCGATGGGCTCGTCGGCCACATCCGTGGGCACATGCCGGCGCAGGACGAGCCGGCCGACATCCGTGCTGTAGTCAGCGGGCTGATGTCGTGGATTTCGCGCAATCGCACCGACGCCATCGTGTACTTCGTCAACTCGATCGGGCTGAACCTGCTGGTCGAGGCTCGCCGCCGCGAGACCCGGATGGAGCTCGTCGGCCTGCTGCGTGACGTCGTGCGCGATCGGCGGCCCTACCTGTCCACCGCCCAGGCCGGGGTGATCGGCGTGGCCTTGGTGTCGATGATCGAGAGCGCCGTGGCGTCGATGGTCAACCAGGACGCGACGTTCCGCAGCCTCGGCCCGCGCCGGTTCGTCGCCGAGGTCGCCGGTCTGGCCGAGCGCATCGTCGGCCCGCACCGGTAGCCCGCAGGGCGCGGCGCCGTGGCGACGGCAGTTCAGGGCCGGTAGTCGGTGTTGCGGTCGATGTCGAGGTACATCTGCATCGCCACCGGGTCGGCGGCCTCCTCGGCCAGCTGACCGAGCAGGCCTGCGCAGCGGGCCAGCAGGGCGACACCGCGGATCACGGCAAGCGGGATCCCGATGTCGGCCAGCACCGCGCCGCACACACCGGCGCCGTTGAGCGCCAGGCGCTTGCCGAGGACGTCCGGATGGGTCCGGCCGATCGCCGCGAACAACTGGAGGTGCGGCCCGTACTGGCCGTGCTCTTCGGCCAAGCGGAACAGGACCGGCGTGCGCGGGTCGCCGACCTTGTGGACCGGATGGCCGAGACCGGGGACGAAGCGACCGGCAGCCGACGTGGTGCCCACGGCCTGGCGTGCCACCGCGTCCCACTGCGCGTCGGTGTCGGGAAGCGTGGGAAGCCCGGCCAGGACGCGGTCGAGGTAGATCGCCGCGTCCTCGGTGACGCCGAGGAAGCGCGACCCGCCGCCGAGCAGCCCGGCGGCGACGGCCCCTTGCAGCGAGTCCGGCGCGCTGAGGTACGTGAGCCGTGCGGCGATCGCCGTAGGCGTGAAGCCATGGTCGGCGAGCGCCGCGAGCACGGCTTCGAACATGACCAGCTGCCCTGCGTCGGGCCGCCGCTTGGTGATCAGCCAGTAGGCCAACTCGCCGAATGACACCTTGCCGAGGACATCGGCGGCCAGATCCTGGCCGAGCAGCCAGATGTGGTCGGCGTCGGACGCGCCGAGACCGCTGCGGTACGTCGGCTGCGCCGCGTGGTCAGCCATGATCGCCGGCCCACGGCGCGGCGAGCCAGGCCCGCAGGTCGTCGCTGTGCTCGCCGAGCTGCGGTGGTGGCAGCCGGTAGGCGATCTCGGCACCGCTGAAACTGATCGGGTGACGCACCACGTCGACGGCGCGCTCGCCGCTGCCCACGGTGACCCGTGGCGCCAGGCCGAGTCGCTCGGCCAGCTCCACACCCTCGGCGATCGAGTTGATCGGTCCGCACGGCACTCCTGCCGAGTTCAACGCGACGAACAGATCGTCGGCGCTCCACTGCGACAGCCGCCCGACCAGGATCGGATGGAGCTCGGCGCGGTTCGCCGTGCGGTCGGCGTTGAGCCGGAAGCGTGGGTCGTCGGCCACCTCGGGGATACCGAGCACGCCGCACAGCGCGGCGAACTGGCGGTCGTTGGCCGCGGTGATGATCACGTCGCGGTCCTTGGTGGGCATCGTCTGGTACGGGTACACGCTGGGGTGGGCATTGCCCATGCGGTGCGGGACGACGCCCGCCGCGGTGTACGAGCCGGTGTGGTTGACCAACCCGGACATCGCCGACGACAGCAGGTTGACCTCGACGTGCTGGCCGAGCCCGGTTCGCTGCCGCTGGGCCAGCGCGGCCAGGACGCCGATGGTGCCGTGCAGGCCGGTCATCACGTCGAACGCGGCGATGCCGGCGCGGAAGGCCGGGCCGTCCGGATCGCCGGTGAGGCTCATCAGCCCCGACACCGCCTGGACCACCAGGTCGTAGCCCGGCAGCCCGGCGCCCGCCCCGGAACCGAAGCCGGTGATCGACAGGTAGATCAAGGCTGGGTTGATCGCCGCCGCGCTGGCGTAGTCGAGTCCGTACTTGCGCAGCGATCCGCTCTTGAAGTTCTCCAGGGCGATGTCGGCGCGGCGCAGCAGCTCGTGGGCGACGGCGACGTCGTCGGGATCGGTGAAGTCGAGGACCAGCGAACGCTTGTTGCGGTTGATCGACAGGTAGTACGCCGAGACGCCGTCCTTTTCCGGTGGCATCCACGTGCGCGTCTCGTCGCCTGCCGCGCTCTCGACCTTGACGACCGTGGCCCCGAGATCGGCGAGCAGCATGGAGCAGTACGGTCCGGCGAGGACACGCGACAGGTCGGCGACCAGCAGTCCGGACAGCGGGCCCTCGGCCGCGCCGCCCGTGCCGGCGTCCGGGGCCGGGCCGGGGGAACGGTCGGGGGCAGGATCAGGGGCACGGTCGTGCTGCTGCGGCGTCGGTGGCATTCGTCGGGCCGGGCGGGGTCAGCGGTACACGTTGTTGCTGGTGTGGTCGCCGGCCAACCAGCGGTGCAGCGTGGCGTGCGCGTCGGCCAGCCGGTCGGTGGCGATCTGGTCGGCGTTCGGGGCGTCGGCGGTGAACTCGACGAGCATCCCGTTCGGGTCCGGCGCGTACAGCGAGCGGCAGTAGCCGTGCTCGAGGACGAAGGTTCCCTGCCAGCCGGCGTCGGCCAGCCGCCGCTCGAGGTCGGCCTGGCCGTCCGGCGAGACCTTCAAGGCGATGTGCCGGAACGGCGACGGCACCAGGTCCGGGTCGAAGAGGTCCTGGTCCTCCTTCGTGGCGAACTGGAAGAACGCCAGCGCACTGCCGTCCTGCAACCCGAAGAACGTGTGGCAGTACACGCGCACTGCCCCGAACAGTTCGTCCGCTTCGGCCCACGTGGCCAGCAGCGGGAACCCGAGCACGTCCTCGTAGAAGTGGCGTGTCGCCTCCTGATCCTTGGTCACGTAGGCGTTGTGATGCAGGCGTTGAGCGATCGGCGTGGACATGGCAGGACCTCCCGTCAGGCTGGTGCGTGGGCGCGCCCACGGTAACCGACCCGCTACCCTGGCCCGGCGTTCGTGACCATCCTGGAGGTGAGCAGCCGATGAGACGATCATGGAAAGCCGTTGCCCTGGCGGTGGCCAGCCTTGCGGGCGTCGCCGTGGTGGCGCCCCAGCCGGCACAGGCCTACTACTGGTGCGCCGGATACGTCGGCGAGCCGTACGGCCCGGCGCAATGCGAGACGTGGGTCTACACGTCGCGGTCGTTCGACCCGTCGCCGCCCTCCTCGGTGACCACGAGCGTCGCCTCGTCAGGCGGGCTGCGTTCGGGCCAGGTGCGGATCTCGTGGAAGGCGCCGACGGCGACCGGCGGCTACCCGATCGTCGGCTACATGGTCCGCTACTCGTCCGACGGCGGGAGCACCTGGCGGTTCGCCAACGGCGGGTCCAAGACGACGCTCACCTCGATGGTCGTGTCCGGGCTGACCAACGGCAGGACCTACCTGTTCAAGGTCGCGTCGATCAACACCGAGACCGAACCGAACTTCGGCCGGTACAGCAGCAACGTCCCGGCCATCCCGCGCACGGTCCCCACCGCGCCGCGCTCGTTGACCGCCACCGTCGGCATGGGATCGGGCATGGTCTCGCTCAGCTGGCTCGGGCCGCTGGCTTCGAACGGCTCGCCGATCACCGGGTACCAGGTCCAGCGTTCGAACGACGGCGGGTCGACCTGGTCGACGATCGCCAACCCGAGCGTGCGCAGCTTCACGACCGGCGGGATGACCAACGGCTGGTTGTACAAGTTCCGTGTCCTGGCCCGCAACGGGGCCGGGCTCAGCGTGCCGAGCAACCTGATCGCCGCCCGGCCGCACGCCTGACGCACCCAGGGCGCCTGCCCGCCGGCACCGGCACCGCGCTCGGCGCCTACACCGCGACCGACGTGTCCAGGCGGATCAGCATCTTGCCGGTGTTGCCGCCCGCGAGCATCGCCAGGAAGCCCTCGACGGCGTGGTCGATGCCGTCGACCACGGTCTGCAGCGCGTCGACCTGGCCGGCGCGCAGCCAACCGGCGACGGTCCGTTCGAACTCGGGACGCATGTCCTCGTGGTCGCGCACGATGAAGCCGCGGATGGTGATCCGGCGCAGCACGGCCTCGATCAGGTTGTTGATGTCCTGGCCCTTGCCGTCGGGTGAGAACTGGCTGATCATCCCGCACAGCGCGACGTGGCCGCCGATCGCCATGTTCTTCAGCGCGCCCACCAGCTGCGGGCCGCCGACGTTGTCGAAGTACACGTCGATGCCCGCCGGGGCCAGCTCCTTGAGCACCGCGCGCGGCTCTGCGGTGCGGTAGTCGAACGCCGCGTCGAAGCCCAACTCGTCGACCAGCGCGGCGGTCTTGGCCGCGCCGCCGGCGCTGCCGATCACCTGCTCGGCGCCAAGCAGCTTGGCGAACCGCCCGGCGGCAGAGCCGACGGCGCCGGCCGCGGCCGACACGAACACGGTGTCGCCGGCGGTCAGCTCGCCGATCCGCTTCAGACCGACCCACGCGGTGAAGCCGGTCTGGCCGAGCACGCCGAGCCACGCCCCGAGCGGTGCCGCGTCGGCGTCGACGATGGTCACGCTGGCCGCGTCGACGACTGCGTGGTCGCGCCAGCCGAGGCGATGGCGGACGTACGCCCCGACGGGGATGTCGCTGCCGTTGGCGGCCAGGACCCGACCGATGGCCGACCCGTCGAGCGGCTCGCCGATCTCGAAGTTGGTCGTGTACTGCTTCTCGCCGAGATCGAGCCGGCCGCGCATCGACGGGTCGACGCTCATCACCGTGTTGCGCAGCAGCAGTTGGCCCTCGCCGAGCTCCGGGATCGGGCGCGTCTCCACCGCGAAGTGTTCGGGCTGCGGTCCGTCGGCACCGGGACGCTGCTGCAGCGTGACGAGCCGTGTTTCGGTGGGAAGGGCAGTGGTCGAAGCGGTCATGGCAGTCCTCGTGGTCCGGTGGCGTGGCGATTGGTTTATAGAGACTGTCTCAAGTTACTGCGCGGAGCGCTGGACCACTGCCGGGTTGCCGGCGGTCCAGGTCTGCTGCATTACGCGGTGCTGGATTCGCCAGCCGTCGGGTGTGCGCACCATCTGATCCTGGTAGTAGCCGCCGACGATGAAGTTGTCGCCGCCGGGCAGGCCGTCGCGGACGTGCTGGCTGTGGAGCTGGCACCTGTGGGTCGCGGTGTCGCCGTCGACGCGCACCTGATGGCTGCCTACCAGGTGTTGCGTCCGGTCGAAGCGGACGATCGAGCCGCCGATGCGCGCGATGATCGCGTCGGCGCCGTCGCACTCGATGCCGTGCAGCACCGCGGTGGCGTCGGGTGCGAACACCTCGCGCAGGAGGTCGAACTGCTTGGTGTCCAGCGCCCAGGTGTAGTTCACGGCGATGTCGATGATCTCGACGATGTCCGTGCAGTCAGTCGTGCAGTCAGCCATGCCCGACAGCGTAGGCGCATGTTTCTCTACACTCGCTACATGAACTCTGCAGCCACCGACCTCGACCTGGCGAACCACCGGGTCGACATCGCCCGGCGACTGTTCGCCGGCTGGAGCAGCGGCGATCCGGACGCGCCGGAGGCGTACTTCGCGCCCGACGGGGTGCTCGACGACGTGGCCAGCGGCCGCTTCGAGGGCTGGCCGGCGATTCGCGCCTTCTTCGCCCGCGGGATGAGCCGCACCGGCAACCTGGCGCTCGTCCCGCAACAGTTCTGGGCCAACGACGACGGTCTCGCGGTGCACTACGAGATGAGTGGCGATGTGATCCTGGCGGACACGTTCGGGCCGCAGTACGTCGGGCGCCGGTGGCGTGTCGGGTGCATGTCGTACCTGCGCTTCGACGGCGACCGCGTCGTCTACGAGACCGACTTCCACGACACGGGCGCTCGGGCTGCGGCGCTGGGGATCGGCGTGTGACCGGTCTGTTCGGGCTCGGCCCGCCGGTGCAGATCGCCTACGCCGTGCCCGACGCGCGGGCCGCGGCCGAACGCTGGGTGACGCAACACGGTGCCGGCCCGTTCGTGCTGCGCGAGCACATCGAGGTGTCCGACGTGACGCACCGGGGCACGCCGGCCGGCTTCGACCACACCTCGGCCTACGGCCAGTGGGGCGACGTGATGGTCGAGTTGGTCGAGGACCACACCGTCGGGCCCAGCGTGATCACCGACCTGATCCCGCCCGGCTGCAGCGGCCTGCACCACCTGGCCTTCTTCGTCGACGATCCGGACCTGACGATCCGGCGCATGGCCGACGCCGGCCACGAACTGGCGATGAGCGCGCACACGGCGAGCGGCACCGCGTTCCACTTCGTCGACACCGTCGCCGTTCTCGGCCACTACTGCGAGCTCTATCGGGCGAGCGAGCGGCTCACCCGGTTCTACGCCGCGGTCGCCGACGCGGCCCGCGCCTGGGACGGCCGCAGCGTGTTCGCCGAGCTGTGAACCTCGCCGGGTTCAGAACGTGCGGCGGTGCACCGGGAGATGCTCGCCGGAATCCGGCGTGTACTGCCAGCGGCCGACGCAGGACTTCGACGAGAACCGCCAGCGGCCGTCGGCGCCCTTGACGACCTCGTCGTGGTAGTCGCCGCCGTAGATCCGCACGGGAACGTGCTGCGCCTGGGTGAACGGGACGATGAACTTGCTGTGCACCTGCACCGGTCCGGGCGCGTCGGCGTTCTCGTCGGCGACGATGTTCGTCACGTGGTGCGCCGGCGGGTGGTTCGCCGGGCCGAAGTACTCGATGATCTCGGCGTGGCCGCGGCACACTTTGGGGGCGCGCACTGCGGTGTAGTCGACCACCGCGTCGGCGGTGAACAGGTCGACGAACGCGTCCCAGTCGCGGGCGTCGAGCAGGTGCCCGTAGCGCCCGAGGAGCTGGTGGATCAGGAGCAGGTCGCGGCCGTCGAGCACCGCCTCACTCTCGCAGACCGTGCGATCCCTGACTAGAGTCAATGTAAAGAAAGGGGACCGACCATGCCGACGAACCCGTTGGACGACGCCACGGCGCCGATCGCGCAACCGGGTGCCGCGCGTTCCAAGGGCGTCACGTACCAACAGCTACTCGACACCGATCCGTTCCCGGTTCCCGTGGTGCTGCGCAAGGAGTCGCCCACCTACCTGGGCAACGAGGACGTGTCCAACGAGCGCTACATCTCGCGGGCGTGGCACGAGCGCGAGGTCGAACGGTTGTGGAAGCGGGTCTGGCAGATGGCCTGCCGCGAGGAGCAGCTGCCCGCCGTCGGCAGCCACATCGTCTACGACATCGCCAACCTGTCGTTCGTCGTCGTGCGCACCGAGTCGGGCATCAAGGCGTACTACAACTCGTGTCTGCACCGCGGCCGGCAGCTGAAGGACCACGCCGGCCGGTGCAGCGTGCTGCGGTGCCCGTACCACGGGTTCGCCTGGTCGCTCGAGGGCGACCTGGTCGACGTCCCGGCGCGCTGGGACTTCCCGCACGTCGACGCCGAGCAGTTCCATCTCCCGGAAGCCAAGGTGGGCACCTGGGGCGGGTTCGTGTTCATCAACCCCGACCCGGACGCCGGATCCCTGGAGGACTTCCTCGGCGAACTGCCCGAGCACTTCGCCACGTGGAAGCTGGAGGACCGCTACATCCAGGGCCACGTCTCCAAGGTGATCCGGGCCAACTGGAAGATCGCCCAGGAGGCCTTCTGCGAGAGCTACCACGTCGGCGGCACGCACCCCCAGGCGCTGCCGTACCTCGGCGACGTCAACAGCCAGGTCGACGTGTGGGACAACTTCGCCAGGGTGATCACGCCCGGCGGCACCGTCAGCCCGCTGCTCGGGTGGGAGCCGACCGACGACGAGATGCTCCGCTACATGCTCGACATCCGCGTCGACGAGGACAACTTCGTGATCGTCGCCCCCGGGCAGACGGCGCGCGACGCCTCCGCCGCCGCGGCGCGCGAGCGGTGGCGACCGGTCGTTGGCGACTCGGTCGACGAGTGGAGCGACGCCGAGTTCATCGACAACATCGACTACACGGTGTTCCCCAACCTGCACCCGTGGGGCGCGTACAACCGGATCTGCTACCGCTTCCGCCCGAACGGCGACGATCACCGGACCGCGATCATGGAGGTCTTCCTGCTGACCCCGTTCTCCGGCGAGCGGCCGGCGCCGGCGCCGTGCACCTACCTCGGTCCGGACGACGAGTGGACCGACGCCGCCGAGTTGGGGATGCTCGCCAAGGTCTTCCAGCAGGACAGCTTCAACATGCCGATGGTCCACAAGGGCCTCGAAGCGGCGGCCAAGCCCGGGGTCACGCTGGCCAACTACATGGAGAGCAAGGTGCGCTGGTTGCACCACAAGCTCGGCCAGTGGGTGGAGGACTGATCGTGCTCGGACTCAAGCATCCCTTCAGCCGGGCGCTGTACGAGCAGGACGGCGCCGGCAACGTGCGGGTCACGCTCAACGGGCGGACCGGACTGTTCACCCGCCGCGGCGAGTGGCTGGAGGGCGAGGTGTTCGAGGCCGATCCGCAGCTGTGCGGTTGGGTCGGTGGGCCCAAAGTGGTCCACCACCGCATCCAGCGATGACGACCTTGCTCACCCGGCACAGCGCCCGCGGCATGGTCTGGCCGTCGATGGTCTGGGCCCACTTCAGCCGGCCCCGCTTCGGCGGCTTCGACGAGCGCGTCGCTGCTGCGGGAGCCGCCGGGTTCGACGGCATCGGCCTGTTCGTGTGGGAGTACGCCCGGCTGCGCCGCGAGGAAGGGCGCACCGCTGCCGACGTCGCCGCCGTGCTCGACGCCTCCGGCCTGACGATCGCCGAGCTGGAGGCAGCGCGCGGCTGGTGGGCGACCGACGGCCCCGATCGTGAGGAGTTCGACCGATTCGAGCAGTGGGCGTACGAGATGGCCGACTCGTTCGGTGCCCGCTACCTGCAGGTGATCGGTGGCGAAGGGTTCGGGTTCGACCAGGCCGTCGACCAGTTCGGGGCGTTCTGCGACCGGGCCGCGGCGCACGGGCTGGTCCTCGGCATCGAGTTCCTGCCGTTCACCAACATCCCCGACGCCGCCGCTGCGCAGCGCATCGTCCGCGCCGTCGACCGGCCGAACGCCGGGTACTGCGTCGACATCTGGCACCACATGCGCGGTGCCGACGACGAGGACATGCTGCGCGCCCTGGAGCCCGAACGGGTGCTCAGTGTGCAGATGAGCGACGGAGCGCGGCACGCGCCGGCCGCCGACCCGGCGTTCGACTACAAGGCGGACTGCCTGGCATCGCGCGTCCCGCCAGGCGAGGGCGAGTTCGAGACGTTGCGCTTCCTGCGCGTGCTGGCCGACATGGGCGTCACCGCGCCGTTCAGCGTGGAGGTGTGCAACCCGGCGCTGTGGGCCGCGTCGGCCGCCGACGCGGCTCGTGCGGACGCCGACGGGATGCGCCGTGTGCTCGCTGCGCTCGACGGCGGGACGTCATGACCATCACGCCTCAGGCCCGGCTGACCGACGACCAGCTCACGGCGCCGGACACCGCCGACCTGCCACCGTGGCACGTCCAGGTCGAAGGGTGCGTGAACGTCCGCGACGCCGGCGGATGGCCGCTCGCCCAGGGCGGGCGGATGCGTCTCGGCAGGCTGTATCGCAGCGACGATCCGGTGCGCGCCACGACTCGGGGACGTGCCGCGGTGGGCCGGCTGGGCCTCGCCGGCGTGGTCGACCTTCGCCAGCACGCCCAGTTCCTGCGCCGGCCCGGCTTCCTCCCCGAGGACCGCACGGACCACGTGCAGCTGGTCGACCGGGTGGTCGACCCGGAGAATCCGCCGACGATCGCCGATGCCGCGCACCTCGCCGACCTGTACGAGGGCATGTTCCTGGCCAGCAGGGGCCAGGTCGCCGTGGCGCTCGACGCGGTCGGCCGGCGCATCGCCGACGGCCCGGTGCTGGTGCACTGCTCGTTCGGCAAGGACCGCGCCGGAATGGTCACCGCGCTGGTGCACGCGGCGATCGGCGTCGACGCCGCGTCGATCGCCGAGGACTACGCCCGGTCGGGCGAACCGTCACGTCGCCGCCGGGCGTGGGTCCTGGCCGAGCCGCTGTGGGACGACCCGTACACCGCTCACCTGCCGCCGTTCCTGTTCGCCGCACCGGCCGAGGCGATGGCCCACTTCCTCGACCGGATGGTCGAGCGCTACGGGTCGCTCGGCGAATGGGTCGGTGGCCTGGACCTCGCGCCGGACACGCTGGCGCGGCTGCGCGACGCCCTGATCGATCCGGATGGTGACCATGACTGACGCAACCTCACCGAGCCCGGCGCCGGCACGCCGCCTGGATGGGCGCAGCGCCCTGGTCCTCGGCGGCAGCGTGTTCGTCGGCAAGCACCTGGTCGAGATGCTCGTCGAGCGCGGCGCCACCGTCGCCGTGCTGAACCGTGGCCGGACACCCGCGGCGTTGCCGAGCGGCGTCGAGCACCTGCGCGCCGACCGCACCGACGCGGCGCAGATGCGCGAGGCGCTCGGCGGTCGCGACTGGGACATGGTCTTCGACGTCTCCGGGTTCGTGATGGCCGCCGGTGGATCCGACATCGACGGGCTGCTCGACCTGCTGCAGGGTCACGCCGGCGGGTACGTGTTCACCAGTTCGATCATGGCCTACGACCAGTCGTGGGTCGGCGTGTTCCCGTGGACCGAGGATCAGCCGTTCAACGCCGACGGACCGGCGAGCTACGGCGGGTTCAAGGCGGCGTCGGAGCAGGCGATGCTCGACCGCCATGCGCGGACTGGTTTCCCGGCCTCGGTCGTGCGTCCAGCGGCGATCTACGGGCCCGACAACAACATCTACGACATGGAGACGCCGATGTTCCTGCGCCTCCTGCAGCACCGCCCGGTGCTGGTGCCCCACGGCGGTCTCGTCGTCGGGTCGTACGGGCACGTCGACGACCTGTGCGAGGCGATGATCCTCGCGGCCACCACCCCACGCGCCGCCGGCGAGGTGTTCAACGTCTCGGGCGAGTCGATCGACGTCAACCGCTACGTCGCCGAGCTGTCCGATGTGGTCGGCGCCCGACCGGACGTGGTGTACGTGCCCGACGATCTGCTCGCCGAGGTCCAGGCACCGGGCCAGCCCGCGGCCTACGGCCATCTGTTCAAGGTCCGCCACCACGCCGCGCTCACCTCGGCCAAGGCTCGCGAGCTGCTCGGCTTCAGCCCGCGCTACGACGTGCGCACCGGACACGTCCAGACCTACGAGTGGTTCCTCGCCCAGGGGTGGGACCGCCTCGACGTCGCCTTGGCCGACCCGGTGTGGAAGTCGTCGTGGGACTTCGGCGTCGAGGCCGCGCTCGCCGAGCGGATCCGCCGTGGCTGACGCGGCCCCCGAAGCTGCCGACCGGCCGTCGCGGCTGACCGACGGCGAGGTGTGGGATGCCGTCGAGCACACCCTGCTCGACCTGGTGCTGCCGGCGTTGCCGGTCGATGCCGAGTGGCCTCGCGCGGCGACCGTGCAGCTGATCGGGCTGGTCCGCTATGCCCGCCATCGGGGCGCCGACCGCGCCGTCGACCGCACCGGCGA
>CAZMHG010000014.1:0-15523 GCA_964565975.1 uncultured Ilumatobacteraceae bacterium
CTGCCCCCGCCACTCGATGAACGCCCAGGTCACACGGCCTGGGCGTTCGACGTTCTCGACGGCGCGTCACCGGCGTTGTCTACCGGCTCCGCAACATGCGGCTCGCTGACCTGGGACGATGCGGCCCGCGGGCCGGTAGACGTCTACCGGCTGGCGGTGGCGACGAGCGTGGCGAACCGTTCTGCGGCGGCGCTGCTCATGCCCGGCAGGAGGTGTTGGTAGGTGTGCATGGTGAACGCGGGGTGGGCGTGGCCGAGGCGTTCGGACACGACCTTGATCGGGGTGCCGTCGGCGACGAGCAGCGAGGCGTGGGCGTGGCGCAGGTCGTGGAACCGGACCCGTGGTAGGCCGCTGCGTTGCACGATGCGGTCGAAGAGTTGGCTGATCGATTCGGGGTTGAGGAACCGGCCGGTGGTGTTGCAGAACATCCAGTCGTCGGGCCCGCACGGCAGCCCGTCGCGCTGGAGTTGTCGTCGCCAACGGCGGAGTTCGTCGAGGGCCGCGCAGTCGAGCTCGACGCTGCGGCGGCTGGTGCGCGTCTTGGGTGCGCACTCGACGGGCCGGCCGCCGACGTTCTGCAGGGTGCGTGACACCGACAGGCGAGAGTGGGCGACGTTGGGGTCGGACCACTTGAGCCCGACGATCTCGCCCCGTCGCATGCCGGTGTGCGCGGCGAGGTGCAGCGCCGGGTAGAGCCGCTGGCCTCGCGCGGCGGTGAGGAAGGCGCTGAGCTCGTTGGCTGTCCAGGACCGCGCGACGCCGCTGACGGGTGGGCGCCGACGTCGCCGTGTGTCGCGGGCGACGTTGCGGTCGACGAGCTTGCGGGCGACGGCGTGGTCGAGCGCGGCGCGGATGACGGCGTGGACCTCCAGGATCGTCTTGGGGGAGCGACCCGTGCCGTCTGGGCCGCCGGTGGTGGCGAGCGTGTCGTAGACCGTGTCGAGGTGATCGGCACGGAGCCGGCGGAGCGGGATGTCACCGACGGCCGGGATGATGTAGCGGTCGACGAACCAGGCGTACCGCTACGCGGTGGTCGCGCGCACCTGGCGACGCTTGTGTGGGATCGACGTGTTGGTGAGGAACTCGCCGAACGTCACCGGCCCCGTCGGTCCTGCTGGTGCAACGTCGCGTTCGCGGTCGAGCCCGGCGGCGAGTTGTTCGGCTTCGTCGCGGTCGTGGCCGACGGGGTGCCATCGTCGGCGCTCGCGGCCGGTGAGCGGGTCGAGGCCGTCGTATGCGACGACGTAGAAGCGGTCCTGGCGTTGCACGATGTAGCTCATCCGCGTTCATCGACCACTTCGACACCAACCCGAAGCTCACCATCGGCTGCCGCTGGCCGTGGGCGAGGTTCTGTCGGGGTGTCAGGGTTCGCGGTCGATGCCGAAGTCTGGGTGTCGGTGTTGGTGAAGGACGGCCATCACGCTCAGCCGGTCATCGAAGATCCGGTAGCGCACGGCGTCGGGAAACCGTGGGCGGGGAGCTTGCGCTCGATGATCTCGTCATCGTCATCACGAAGAACCGGGGTGCCGGCGTTCGGCCAGCGCGACGCGGGCGACTGTCGTCGCGTGCGTCGCTGACGGCTCGAAGCTCGTGATGCCCGGCGCCGGGCCAGATGGCGCCGACGTGATCATCGACGGCGCGCACACGTCGGGCCGTGACCAGATCGACATGCGGCTTGACACGGACGGCGCATGGCGCGCGTTCACCGGGCAACCGGTGGGCGCGACGGAAGCGAGGGATGTCTGTCCCGCAAGCTGATCGTTGCCGTGCTTGTGCTTCTTGCCCTCACCGGCTTGCCGGTACGCTCGTTACGCCCGCCCGGGCGCCGGCCCGGGTAGTGGGTCCTCTTCGGGTTCGCCGGGTGGTGGTGCGATCTCCGCGCAGGTGGAGTACTCGACGGGTGGGGGTTCGTCGTCGGCTGGGTCGAACTGTCAGTTGAGGCCGAGTAGTTCGCTGCGTCGCATGCCGTTGGTGGCGGCGAGCCGGAACGCCGGGTACAGGCGGTGACCGGCGGCGACCCGGAGGAACGCGTTGAGCTGGTCTTCGGTCCAGGCTCTTGGGTTCCACGGGTGGGGTTGCGCAGCTTCAGTGCCGCGGCGACGGTGGCGACGTTGCGGGAGACGACACCTTTGCGGTGAGCGTCGGCAAGGGCGACACGGATGATGACGTGCCGCGGCGAGGACCGACCTCGCGGACAACGCTCGGCTCCCGTCGGTGGGGCGGAGCTTGCGTTCGTAGAGCGTCTCGATCTGGGCGACGTTCAACTGGTCGATCCTCACCCGGCCCAGCACCGGCAGGATGTGCAGATGGACCTTGCGGCGGTACCCGTCGAACGTCGTCGGCCGCAGCTCGACCTGCTTCATCGGCAGCCAACGTTCGGTGAGGTATGCGCCGAACGTCAACGACTTGCTGGCGTCGCCGCGTTCGGTCGCTTCAGCGGCCAGTGTGCGGGCGAGTTCCTCGGCGCCTTCGCGGGTGCTGCCAGCGGCGTGCCACGACCGCTGCTCCTTGCCGGTGACGGAGTCGAGGCCGTGGTAGATGACGGCGTACCAGCGGCTGCCTTTGCCTGCTGCGTATCCCCGCATGATCGATTCCTCCTCGGATCCGGGAGCACCGTGGGTCGGGGCCACCCGGTAGAAGAATCGATAGAAGGTTGTCCGGTCGTCGAGCGACCCGGGGCTCCGGTCAACGAGCGTGTCCGACCTGGTGGAGGTACTCGTTGACGGTGTCGAGGTCGAGGTGTGCTGCGGTGCGGCGTTCGGTGTCGCCGTGGTGCAGGTCGGCTGTCTTGATGAGCACGAGCTTGTGCGGGCTGCCCTCGCGCCGGGTTTGGTGCGTGATTGGGAACTCGGCTTCGTCGATGCGGTGGTGGATGTGTTCCCTGCGAGGTTTGGCGAGTGGCCAGACGAGTTGGCGCTGGTGTGGGTCGGCGAGGAACTCGGCGAGCTGGGTGCAGTCTTGACAGTGGTCGGATCGCTGGAAGCTGTTGATCGACCAGTCGTCGGGCTGGCGTTCGGGGCGGGCGAGTTCGCTCTGCAGCAGGTCTGCGCACCGCTGGGCGAACGGGGCGAAGTCCGTCGCCGGCAAACTGGCGGTGTCCTGCGCCGCGATGTCGATCATGGAGAGCATCAACGCGGTCAGGTCCCGGTCGTCGCGACGAATTGTGGTGACGATCTCGGCGCTCAACGCTGTGTCGTCGAGTCTGGTTGTGGCGCGGACGATGGCGATCATCGGCGCGCCGAGCGCGGCGAGTTCGTGACGACGAACCGATGGTTGCGGGAGTGAGTCGGCCGAGTCGATGGCCTGTTCGAGCCAGTCCCAGACGGTGTGGACGAGCAGCTGTGCCGCGTCGATCTTCAGGTCCGTGCGGGCCGGCGATGCGTCGGTGAGCAGGTGTTCGCAGATGGTGTCGAGGTCGGCCGCCCATGCGGTTCGCGCTGGCAGCTCAGCGTTGCCTGCGTACGAGTGGCGTTGAGCCATCCAGGTGCTCAGGCGCTCGGCGAACCAGGACGGTCCGAACTTGTTGACCGCTGCCAGCAGGGCGGCAGCGTCAGTTGGTCGGAGTGCTTCGAGCCGGAACGGTTCCAGGAGTCGCGACGCCAGACCGGCATCGCCGACCGACACGGCAAGCCGCAACGCCTTGCCGAGGAACTCGGGTTGGTCGTGTTCGCGGACGCTGTGCGGCCAGAAGCGCAGCAAGACGGACACCATCTCGACACGATGAGCGTCGACCGGCGGATCGTCACTGGCCGAAGCGAGGAGCTCGTCGAGGGCGCCGGCCGGGTCGCCTTTGGCGCGCAACGCGAACGCCCGGGCACGTGGCCAGACCACGACGGCGGCTCGCCGGTACCAGCGGTCCATCGTGTTGCCGTAGTTCCCCATGTTGCCCGTGTACTCGGTGTCGTACGGTTCCAGCTCGATGCTCGGCGTCGCTGTGGCGAGTTCGTCGTCGGCCACCTGACGTCCGCCGACCGAGCCGCCTTCGGCGGGTCGGATCTCGACGTTCGAGTCGATCAGATCGCTCAGCGCGTCGGTGTCGTCTGGGTCGGGGCCGTCATCCCAACTCGACCATCCGCGCCGCCCACGACGCGGTGCGTCGTCGTAGTCGATGTCCCACGTCTCGTGCACCTCGGCGTGTGCCAACGCGACGTCGCAGTCGGCGAGCGCGGCGGCGTCGCGCAGCGTCCGGGCTCGGGTCGCGTCCTCGCCTTTCAGTTGCGGCCAGCGAAGGCTGTGTTCGCTGTACTGGTGGTCGAGGAGGAACACCAGCCGATCCGGTGGTTCCCCGGCTTCGTTGTCGCCTCGCCACCGCGACTCGGTCGGGGTGGCGAAGTGTTGTTCGACCAGCGCGGCGACGGCTGCCGCTGTCTGTGACCCCGCCGGTCCGCTGGTGACGGTGTCGCCGTCGAGGCGCAGGTTGTAGGTCAGCGCCACCCGGTAGCCGCTCTCGACAGGCAAGACCTCGTGGCGGGTGTCGGAGTAGAACGCGACGAACGTCAACGCCGTCGCCGAGCCCCGATGGGTAACCGTGGTGCCCTGATGCGAGACCGCGAGATCGCCGCCGGTGCTGCGCGATGGCAGCAACACGACCAGCGAGCCGATCATCCGGTCCTGCTTCTCGGAGTCCTGATGCGCGGCGAAGAACTGATCCGGTTCGTAGACGAGCATCGAGTGCAGCTCCGCGGTCAACGAACACGTCGCCGGCAACCCGAGATCGTCGCGAACCTGGTCGAGCATCGGACGCAACGTCGACGCCCAGCGACGATTGTCGATCGTGACACGCGATCTTGGAACTTCCCACGTGTCGCGGACCTGACGGTCGAGCAAGGTCTCCTCACCGTTGCCGTAGCGGGCGGGACGTGCGACCAGCCGCAACGCCTTGGCCTGAGCGGCCGTCACCGGGAAGCTGAGTACACCGACGTCGCGCACCTCGATCGACAGCGAGTCGGTCAGGGCCGTGCGACGGGTGCTGAACGACCCGCCCCCACGAACGTCACGTAACAGATCAGCCACGTCCTGACGAGCGCTCTGGATCACCCGATCACCGTAACGGTCGACCCGAACGCCGATGGCGTCGTCGGCCGCGACCGGCCCGTCAGATCGCCATGCCGGCGACGCGGCCGTCGTAGATCGCGTGGACGGCGAGGCGCGCAGCCAGCGCGTCGCCGACGACGCGGGCCGCCGGGAGACCGTCGGCCACCGAGGTTTCGGGCACGTTCGTGGTCGCCAGCACCAGCGTGTCGGCGGGGACCACGCGCTCGGCGCCGTCCAGATAGCTGCGCACGTGCGCCCCCTCGTCGTCCCACGCGGTGACGACGGCCTCGGTCTGCCACCGGACGCCGAGCCTGGCGAGTTGGCCACGTAGTTCCCAGTCGCCGGCGGTGCGCTGGATTGCGTAGCCGACCATCGGCCACGACGAGATGAGGGTCACCTCGTGGCCGCGCTCGGCGAGGAACCACGCCGTGCCGGTTCCGCGCCAGTCGGCCAGGTCGTCGACGATCACGACACGCGCACCCGGACGCAGGTTGCGCGAGAGCACGTCCTCGATCGAGCCGCAGTCGGGTCGCTCGACGCCGGGCATCCGGTCCTGCGTCGGGTTGAAGCGCTGGAAGCCGGTGGTCGCCGGTTGCGAGCCGGTGGCGACGATCACCTGGTCGGCGCCGAACGCCGCGGCGTCGTCGGCGTCGAACGGTGTGTTGGTCCGGACCGTCACGCCGAGGCGGTCGAGTTGACGGCCGTACCACTCGATCAGCTCCGTGATCTGGCTGCGCCGGGGCTGCAGGCCGGCGAGGCGGAACGCGCCGCCGAGCTGCGGGCCCGCTTCGACCAGTGTCACCTGGTGGCCTCGCTCGCCGGCGACCCGGGCCGCCTCGAGTCCCGCGGGCCCACCACCGACGACGAGCACGCGCTCGCGTGTCGGTGCCGGCTCGAACGTGTCGCCGCCCCACTCGAACTCGCGTCCGGCCGACGGGTTGACGAGGCACGAGATCCAGTAGTCACGCGATCGGCGACCCCAGCACATCTGGTTGCACGAGATGCAGCCGCGCACGTCCTCGGGTCGACCCTCGAGCGCCTTGCGGACGAGGTACGGGTCGGCGATCTGGCCGCGCACGATCGAGACCATGTCCGCCTGCTGGTGGGCGATCACCGACTCGGCGTTCTCGGGCGTGCGGATGTGGCTCTCGGCCTGCACCTTGGCGTTGGTGACCGCCCCCTTCAGCGCCTCGGCGGCCACGACGCCGAGCTTGTCGGCGAACTGGAACGTCGGCATGATCTCGCCGAAGTTGAAGTAGCTGCCGGTGCCGCAGCTGATGTAGTCGATCAACCCGCGAGCGTCGTGCCAGGCGGCCACCTCGCAGAGCTGCTCGACCTGCATCGCCACGGGCGTGGACGGGTCGACCGAGGTCGCGATGCCGACGATGAAGTCGTCACCGGCGGCACGCCGAATGCCCGACAGGATCTCGCTGGAGAACCGCATCCGGTTGTCGAACGACCCGCCCCACCGGTCGTCGCGGCGGTTCGACCACGGGAGCCAGAACTGGTCGACGATCGCGTTGTAGGCGGCGAAGATCTCGACCCCGTCGAACCCGCAGCGCTTCGCCCGCACGGCGGCGTCGACGAAGCCGGCGACGATCTCCTCGATCTCGCGCTCGCTCATCGCGTGGCTGCCGTCGGCGTCGTGGTAACTCGGAAGTCCCGACGGCGACCAGGATTCGCGGTAGGAGTTGTCGAAGTCGCCGTGCTGACCGACGTGGTACAGCTGGTGCAGGATCGTCGCTCCCTCGGTGTGCACCGCGTCGGTGATCCGGTGGAACGGTTCGACGATCGAGTCGTCGCCGTGCCGGAAGTTGCCACGGGTGAGCACGCCGGTGGCGTGCACCGGCACCGGCTCGACGACGATCATCGCCGCGCCGCCGCGCGCTCGTTCGCGGTAGTAGCCGAGGTGCCGGTCGCCGGGAAGCCCGTCCTCGCTCATGTTCGCGGTGTGAGCGCCGAAGTTGACCCGGTTGCGCAGCGTGCGATGCCGCAGCTGAAGTGGCTCGGCGAGGTGGGGATACAGCGGGCGGTCGTCGGTCATGCGGATCTCCCAACGTCGTGACCTTTGTCATCAATTTGTTATCTTTATCGACTAAACCATAACAGGTCGATACACGGGTTGTCGAGGCCTAGGCCGCGCCGTTCGGTTCGCGAAGTGCGGCGGCGAGGTGATCACGAAGGGCGTCGGCCAGCTCGTCGCGGCCCTCGGCACCGGCCCGCCGGCGCAGCACCACCGCTGGTGCGGGCAGTCGGAGATCGACGCCGTGCCAGCGCCGCATCAGTTCGGTGACGTACCGGACGTTGAGCACCCCCACGCCGATGCCTGCTTCGATCGCCCGCTGCACACCGTCGATTCCGGGGCACTCCATCGCGTGGAACACGGCCCGTCCGGCGATCTCGACCTGCTCGACGAACGGTCCGGTGTACACCGACCGCGGGGCGAACGACACGAACGGCACGGGATCGGCAGCATCGAAGTCGGCCTCACTGCCCTGCACGGCGACGAGCTCGACCCGACCCCACACCTCGTCGCCGGGGCGTACACCGCCGTCGGCGTCGATCACCTGGATCAGGGCGAGGTCGATCTCGCCGTCGTCGAGCCACTCGGCGACGTAGGCCGAGTCGTTCACGCGCACGGCGAGGGTGACCTCCGGGAAGGTCCGGTTGAAGGCGCTGATCACCGGAGCGAGGCCGCGGGCGGCGATCTCCTCGTTGCATCCCAGTCGGATCGAACCCGCGAGCCCGCTGCGCCGCATCGAGGCGACCGCCCGGTCGTGCGCCTCGACGATGCCGCGCGCGTGGGCGAGCAGATCGCGCCCGTGCGCCGTGAGGATCACCGAGTGGCCGTCCCGGCGGATCAATGTGACACCGAGGCGCTCCTCGAGCCGGCGGACCTTCTGGCTCACCGCAGGCTGCGCCATCCCGAGCACCGCGGCCGCCGCAGTGAAACCGTTGCGGCGCACGACCTCGTCGAAGACCCGAAGCGACTCGACGTCGAGCCGCATCGACCGATCTGGTTCGAACGCCACCGCGGCGATGGTAACGCCGCGCCACGAATCGCCGACGAGCAACCGGTGGCCGACACCCCGCCCGGGAACGGCGTCGGGACGTCGGACCCTGGGGGGGCGATGCTCCAGTGGTCCAGTCTGGAACTGCGCGACTGGGGCGCTCCGACGCGGGCGCTCGATGGTTCGTTACGGCCGGCGGTGGACGCCTGCTTTGCGTCCGACGACGATGGCTCGGGCGCGGTCGTCGACGCACAGCTTTGCCAGGATGATGCTGACGTAGTTGCGAACCGTCTTCGGGCTGTAGCCGAGGATCGCGGCGATCGATGCGTTGCTGTGGCCCAATCGCCGCATGCCGGCGGTCGTCGTGTCGACCGTGGCGGCGATCTCGTCGACGAGCTTCGAGCTGACCGCAGGAAGCCCCGCACTCCGGCGCAGAATGCTGAGGCAAAGCTTCATCGCCGCGAGGTTGGGGCCGAGCTCGTCGTGAAGATCACGCCGCAGCCGACGCCGCTCCTCCTCGATGCCGGCGACCAGGCGCTGACGAGACTCGTGAAGTGCGTCGGCGTGACGGGCGTTCGAGATCGCCAGCCCCGCCGAGCGGGCAATGGAGTCGACGGCAGCGACGTCGTCGGCCGAGAAGCCGCGACCACGCGATCGAGTCCCGACCGTGATCGCGCCGATCTCGTGGCTGCCCACTCGCACCGGTCGCGTCAGGTTCTCGCCGAGTGGCGCGACGCCGACGGCAGCGGTCAGATGGGCCGACCACGTCGACGGGCCGAGGGCGACAGGTTGGTCTGCGTCCGGAGTTTCGACCCGCGGCGGGATGTCGAAGCTGACGAAGGGAACGCGTAGCAGCGCTCGCGTGGTCGTCGCCAGTTCGGTGAGGTACTGCTCGCCCCCAAGCTCTGCAGCGTGGTCGTGCTCGATCCCGGCGATCGCGGCGATCTGTTGGTTGTCGACGCCGAACACGAGGTCCACCACCGACGCATCGATCGGCCGCCCGGTCACCCCCGCGACGGCAGCGCCGGCTATCACGGCCACGACGATCGCCAGGATCGGCGGCGAGTGCTCGGCAAGTCCTCCTACATCCAGCAGCCAGAACACGGCGACGCCCGCCGCGCCCGCAACCGTGGCCACGACCAACGCGGTGAGCACCCAACGCAGACCTGTCGACCCGGTCTGCGATTGGCGAACGTGCGTCGTCACCAGGTCCTGCTCGACCTCGCGACACGGGCCTGCCGTTCGGACGGCGGGGTCGCCATCACGTCGCCGCGCGCCAAGCAACACCAGATGCAGAACAGCGTCACGCAGAGCATTGTCGCGCCGAGCGCGGCTGCGCCGTCGACCAGTGACGCCCCCGCCTGCAGCGCCCAGAAGGCCTGGACCACGATCAGCGTGACGACTCCCCACCGCTGCCGATGGAACACGCCGTAGACGGCGACCAACGCAACGATGTCGGTCGCGAAGCTTCCGAGCACGAGTGCGAATGGTTCGTCGCTCCCCGATGCACCCTTGGCCAGGGTGGGCAGGTCGTAGAGGGCGACGCTCACGGTCGCGATGACGATCGAGATGATCGCGGCGACCCGCAACCGTCCGGCTCGCGTGCTCAGTATCCGCATCAGTGCCCTCCGTCGCCCGATGAGCCTCGATTCTCGCGTCGGCCGGCGTCGCAGTCACGTGCCCGGTGTCCCGAGCCGATCCCGAGAACGTCCCGCATCAGCGCCCGAGATCTGGACGCCGGCCACTGTACGCCCGAGCCGTCGAGGAGGACCGTGACGCGCAACGAAGGGAGTCCGCCGATGCATCTTGGGTCGACAGCAGGATGGGCAGTGCTGATGGGCAGTGTCATGTTGGTCGTCAGCAGCGGGAGCGACCTGACCGGCGAGACGCCGGATACGGCAGCCGCCATCGAGCGGGTAGCGCCGGTCACCACGGAGTCGGTGACGCCAACCACCACCGCGCCGGTGGTGCCGAGCACCGAAGTGACAGCGGCTACCGAGGCCACCGATGGCAATGACTGCTCGGCAGTTCCCACCGCCGGCTTGTCCTCGTCAGCGTTGAAGGTGGGCGGCATCACGTACACCACCGAGGTCTACGAGCCCGAGGGACGTGCGCCGATTCGAGTCCCAGCGGTGATCGATCTGCACGGCCTCGACTCGAACGGTCCGGCCCAGGCCGCTCTCACCGGGTTCCGACTGCTCGCCGACGCCAAGGGCTTCGTGGTCGCCGACCCGTCCGGGCCCGTCGGTCCGCTCGGTGTCACGGGTTGGGAGATCGCCGCGGTCGACGAACCGGCGAGGGACGATGCCGCGGCGATCGATCAGCTGATCGACGTCCTGGTCGACGAGCACTGCGTCGATCCCAACCGGGTGTTCGTGGCCGGCTACTCGAACGGCGGGTTCCTCGCCGCTGAGTTGGCCTGCCGGCCCGGGTCCCGTGTCGCGGCCATCGTCGCGATCGCCGGATTCCACGCGCGAAGTGGCGTGCCGTCGCGGTCGGTGTCGGCGCGATCGCGATCGTCTGCTCCACGATCTCGGCCCTGTGGCCGGTGGAGTACGAGAACGCCCACGTCATCGCTTCCCCACCCTTCACGCTCTCGGGCCGGTCCGCTGCGGACCGGGTGTGGTCGGCCATCGCCTACCCGGCGTACTTCGCCTTCCAGTTGTCGTGGGTCGTCGCCCTCGCCTGGCGCTGGCGCGTCTCGCACGGCGCGATCCGGCGACAGGTGATGTGGCTGGCGGCCGCCGCCGGTTGCTCGATCATTGCGCTGGTCGTGGGGCTCGCGATCGGGCGGAGCCCGCGCGCCGGAGTGCTCTCGGCGACCCTGCTCCCGGTCGCAGCAGGTTGGTCGATCGTCCACGGCCAGTACACGTCGGCCCGACGGGTGTTGTCGTGGCTGCCGCACTCGGACCGGAGCGCAGGCGACCTCGTCGCAGGATTGCTGGAGGCGGCCGCACATGCGGTCGGCGCTCCGAGCGCGGAACTCTGGATCGGCTCTGCCGACGTGCTCACCGTCATCGGCCGTTGGCCCGACGACGGTGAGTACGACGATCCGAGATCGCTGTCGGCGTTGTTGGCTGACGAGCACCGCCACGCCCGCGCCGTGCGACGCGGCGACGAGGTCGTCGGCACGTTGAGCGTTGCGCGACCGCAGCGCGATCGACTGTCACGGTCGGAGAACGATCTCCTCGACGCCCTCACCGCCCAGGCGTCACTGATCATCGAGAACCTCAGCCTCGCCAAGCTGGTGGATCGCGAACGCTCGGCCGGGCACCTCGCGCACCTGACGCCCCGCGAGGCCGAGGTGCTCGAACTGATGGCACGGGGCCTGTCCAACGCGGCGATCTGCGAGGAGCTCCACCTGAGCATCAAGACCGTCGAACCGGCGATCAGCACCATTTTCATGAAGCTCGGCCTCCACGCAGACGCCGCCAGCAATCGACGAGTGCTCGCAGTCCTCGCCTACCTCCGCGATTAGTAGCCGCGCCTGGGCTCGAGGCCCTTCGCTCGCCTCGCGGCGCGCTCGCCGGGAGCGACGGCGAGGCCTCGGTGAGGTCGGGTCGCGTGTTGGGGTCGTAGAACGCCGACAACACGGCGTTGATCGCGTACTGCGCGGACAGGGCGGGCAGTCCTTCACGTGTTGGAGTCGGCGGCCGATGGTTCTTCCCGCTTGGTTCGGGCATCGTCAATGGCACATGGTCAGGTTGTCGGGACGGCGAGGTTGGGTGTGTGCTCGCTGTGCCTGGCTACGACCGCGCCGCCCCGTGGTGGCACGCCGGCTATCTCGTGGTGGCCTCATGCTGGTTCGGCTCGATCGCGGTGCTCCGGCACCGGCGCGATCGTCGCTCGTGGGCATCGTTCGTCGTCTCGCTCACCGCCCTGGTCGGGGTCGGCCTGGTGCAGCTCGCCACGGGAACGGAGTTCGCGGCGCCGTAATGACCGGCAGCGGTGTGCGACGGCCAATCACGGTTCGAGTCCCGGGACTGGTGCGCAGCGGGCACGGGTAGCTTCTCGGACGTGGAAGCGGCGGGTTGGGAAGGCGCGGGTGGACGGTCGGAAGTGCAGCCGGACGTGCGGGTGCGGGGCGCTCGTGAGCACAACCTCCGAGACGTGGACCTGTCCGTGCCGCGCGACGCGATGGTGGTCTTCACCGGGGTTTCGGGGTCGGGCAAGTCGTCGCTGGCCTTCGGCACCCTGTACGCGGAGTCGCAGCGGCGCTACCTGGAGTCGGTTGCGCCGTACGCCCGTCGGCTGATCGACCAGGCGGGGGTCCCCGATGTCGACTCGATCACGGGGATGCCGCCTGCGGTGGCGCTCCAGCAGCAGCGAGGCGGCCGCAGTGTCCGCTCGTCGGTGGGCAGCATCACGACGTTGTCGAGCCTGGTGCGCATGCTGTACTCCCGGGCCGGGGACTACCCCGACGCCCAGCCGATGCTCTACGCAGAGGACTTCTCGGCCAACACCGTGCAGGGGGCGTGCCCCGAGTGCCACGGCATCGGCCGGGTCTACGAGGTCACCGAGGCGCAGATGGTGCCCGATCCCTCGTTGACCATCCGCGAGCGGGCCATCGCCTCGTGGCCGACGGCCTGGCACGGCCAACAGCTACGCGACACCCTCGTCACGCTCGGCTACGACGTCGACGTGCCGTGGAAGGACCTTCCTGCCGCCGATCGCGAGTGGATCCTCTACACCGACGAGACCCCGATGGTGCCCGTCTACTCCGGGTTCACGCTCCGCGAAGCCCGCGCCGCGATCGCCGCCAAGATGGAGCCCAGCTACAACGGCACCTTCGTGGGGGCGCGTCGCTACGTGTTCGACACGTTCGCCAACTCCAAGAGCGCTTCGATGAAGCGGCGCGTGGCCCAGTTCATGGCGGCGGCACCCTGCCCGGGCTGCCACGGCAAGCGACTGAAGCCAGCGGCCCTGACGGTGACCTTCGAGGGCCTCGACATCGCCGAGCTCTCTCAGCTCCCCCTGCACGAGCTGTTCAACCTGATCGAGCAGGTCGTGGCCGAGACGACCGGCCCCGACGACGCCACCACTGCCGACACGACCGGCGCCGCTGCCACCGTGCGCCGCACCCCGAACCGATCGGTGGAGAAGCGCGCCGCTGCGGCCCGGCTGGGTGTCGAGCTGCTCGAGCGCCTGCGCCCGATCATCGACCTCGGGCTCGGATACCTCTCCCTGCACCGCACCACCCCCACGCTGTCGGGTGGCGAGCTGCAACGGTTGCGCCTGGCCACTCAGCTCACCTCGGAGCTCTTCGGCGTGGTCTACGTGCTCGACGAGCCCACCGCCGGGCTCCACCCGCGTGACGTGCACGCGCTGCTCGGCATCCTCGACGGACTCAAGCGGCGCGGCAACAGCCTGTTCGTGGTCGAGCACTCCGTCGACGTCATGCGCCACGCGGACTGGCTGGTCGACATCGGCCCCGGCGCCGGCGAGCGTGGCGGCCGGGTCATCTACAGCGGACCGACCGACGGCCTCGCCGAGGTCGAGGAATCGGTGACACGCGGCTACGTCTTCGGAGGGAGCGGACTTCGCCCCCACGTGCCCCGAGCGCCCCGGGAATGGCTCCGGCTCGAACACGTCACCCGCAACAACCTGCACGACATCTCGGTCGCGTTCCCGTTGGGGGCCTTCACCGCCGTCACCGGCGTGTCCGGATCGGGCAAGTCCAGCCTGGTCAGCCAGGTGCTTCCGGCCCTGGTCGGCGAACGGCTCGGACGTTCCATCGACGGCGTCGAGGACCCGCCCGAGAGCGACGACCTGCTACTCGCCGACGGTTCTGACGAGCTGGAAGGCTCCCTCGACGGAGACCTCAGCGCGGTGCGCCGGGTGGTCACCATCGACCAGAAGCCGATCGGCCGCACACCACGCTCGAACGTCGCCACCTACACAGGCCTGTTCGACCATGTGCGACGTCGCTTCTCCGACACGCCCGAAGCTCGCGCCCGCGGCTACAAGGCCGGCCGGTTCTCCTTCAACGTCGCTGGCGGCCGCTGCCCCACCTGCGAGGGCGAGGGCTCGGTGATGGTCGAGCTGCTCTTCCTGCCATCCGTGTACACCACGTGCCCGGACTGCCACGGCACCCGCTACAAGTCGAGCACGCTCGAGATCACCTGGCGCGGCCAGAACATCGCGCAGATCCTCGCGATGAGCGTGGAACAAGCGCACGACTTCTTCGCCGGCGAGCTCGACATCATGCGCTCGCTCGCCGCCTTGGTCGACGTCGGCCTCGGCTACCTCCGGCTCGGCCAACCCGCCACCGAGCTCTCCGGTGGCGAAGCGCAACGGGTCAAGCTCGCCAGCGAGCTGCAGCGCGCCCAGCGCGGTGACACGCTCTACGTGCTCGACGAGCCGACCTCCGGCCTGCACTGCGCCGATGCCGACCGCCTCGTCGCCCACCTGCACACCCTCGTCGACGCCGGCAACACCGTCGTTGCCGTAGAGCTCGACATGCGCGTGATCGCCGCCTCCGACTACGTCATCGACCTCGGCCCAGGTGCCGGCGACAGCGGAGGAACGGTGATCGCGACCGGCACCCCCGTGGAGGTCGCCGCGGCGAACGAGAGCATCTCCGCGCCATACCTCACCACAGCACTTGAGGAAGCCACCGCCCTCGTCAGCTGAGCACTCCGGAGGCCCCTTCGTAGGGTGGGCGGATGGTGATCGTCTCCGGGTGGCTCCGAGTCCGACCCGACGACCGCGACGCGTACCTTGCCGGCTGTCGAGCGGTCATCGCCGCCGCCCGCAGGGCTGCGGGCAACGTCGGCTTCTATATGTCCGCTGACCCGATCGAGCCGGACCGCATCAACGTCTTCGAGCAATGGGAGTCCGCCTCGGCGATCGAGGCGTTTCGAGGATCGGGCCCGAGCGACGGGCAAGTGGCCGCGATCGTGGCGGCCAGCGTGCATCAACACGAGATCGCGTCGACCGTCTCGCTCTCCTGACCATCGGGCGACAACATCGAGCCACCCCAGCGGGCGCATCCGCGAGCCGTCCGGGAAGGACTATGTCGAATCTTCTTGACACCATCGACGAGCGGTCTCTATCGTCAAGGTGTCAAAGAAACTAGACATTCCTGGAGCTGGCCATGACGTTCACCGAGAAGAGCACCATCACGATGACGGCGGTCCTGCTCGTCGTGTTCTCCGTCTACTTCGCGTTGGTCCCGGGCCAGTACGCCACGTCGTCCGATCGTCAGGCCGCGTTCACCGGGCTGACCATCGCCGCGGTGGTCGTGCTCGCCGTGCTCGCTGCGGTGTCGCACATCGTGCTGGCGTTGGCCTTCCGCACCCAGGCGGTGTCGTCCCGCGACGAGCGCGACCAGCTGATCGCATTGCGTAGTGGGCGGCTCGGCGGCTACGTGCTCGCCGTCGGCGTGTTCGCCGGCATCGTCCTCGCGCTGGCCGATGCATCTGCCTTCTGGATCGGTCAGGTACTGCTCGGCGCGTGGGTGCTGGCCGAGGTAGCCC
>CAZMHG010000015.1:0-15452 GCA_964565975.1 uncultured Ilumatobacteraceae bacterium
CCCTAGCCTGGCTGGCGTGCCGTCCACTGCGCCCGCATCGTTGGCCGCGATCGCGGCGCGGGTCGAGGCCCGTCTGGCCGAGACGTTGGCGGTCGAGGAGCAGCGCTGGGCCGCGTTCGAAGCCGACCTGGCCGAGCCGGTGGGCGAGGTCGGCCGGCTCGTGCTCGGGCGGGGCAAACGCCTGCGCCCGGCGTTCGCCCATTGGGGATTCGTCGCCGCGGGCGGCGACCCGGACGACCGCCTGATCCTGGATGCCGGCGCGGCGTTGGAGCTGATGCATGCCTTCGCCCTCTTCCACGACGACGTGATGGACGACGCGGCGACACGGCGGGGGCAGCCCACCACGCACACCGTGTTCGCCGACCACCACCGGCGTGCCGGCTGGACCGGCGAGGCCCGACGCTTCGGCGAGGGTGTCGCGATCCTCGTCGGCGACCTGGCCTTCGTCTATGCCGACCAGCTGATGGTCGGCGCCAACCCCCGCGCCTGGCGGGTGTGGAACGATCTGCGCATCGAGCTCAACGTCGGGCAGATGATGGACATCGTCGGCAGCGTGCGCAACGAGCGCCGCGTCGCCTATTGCGAGCAGATCTGCCGCTACAAGAGCGGGAAGTACACCATCGAACGACCGCTGCACCTCGGTGCCGTCCTGGCCGATCCGGATCGCGGCGAAGCGCTGGCCGGTCCGCTGAGCGCCTACGGCCTCCCGCTCGGCGACGCCTTCCAGATGCGCGACGACGTGATGGGCGCGTTCGGCGACCCGGCGCTGACCGGCAAGCCGGTGGGTGGTGACTTGCGCGAGGCCAAGCCCACGCCGCTGCTCGCCCGGGCCGTCGCCGCGGCGACCCCGCCCCAGCGCCGCGTGCTCGACCGGGTCGGCAACGGCGACCTGTCCGACGCCGACGTCGCCGAGATCCAACAGGTGATCGTCGACACCGGCGCCCTTGCCGATCTGGAGGCGACGATCGAACGACTCACTGCCGAGGCCGTCGGATCGCTGGACGCGCTGCCCGCGCCGGCCGAGGTGATCGACCAGCTCGTTGCACTGGCCGAGTACGTCAGCCGCCGGGTTCAGTAGCGCCGGGTTCAGTGACGTCGGCCCGGCGGGCACCTCGCCCGCACGACGCTGGGCCGGACCACCGAATAGCATCGCCACGGTGAGCCGCCGGCGGATCCTGAGCGTGAGCGCGGCGATCGGCGTACTTGGTGGCGTGGTTGCCGCATGCGGCGACGGGTCGGGTGATCTTGCGTCGGTCACGCTGCCACCGATCATCACCACCACGACGACCACGACGCGGCCCCCGACGCAGACCACCGTGCCGACCCGGTACCGGGTCAAGAGCGGCGACATCCTCACCGTGATCGCCGCCAAGTTTCACGTCTCGTTGAAGGAGCTGATGGCCCTCAACCGAATCACCCGGCCGGATCACATCGAGCGTGGCCAGATCCTGAAGCTGCCCAAGCCGATCCCGACGACGACGACCTCCACGACGACGACGTCGACCATCGAGCCCTGACGGCCGGCCGCACCGGCTGGCCGCCCCGACGTCAGGACGCCGAATCCGGGAGGTCGCCGAGCACGCCGTCGATCTGCGCACGGGCCAGCCCGATGCGCTCGCGGCAGAACGCGATCAGCACCGCGGCACGACTGACCTGCGCGGCGAGGACGTCGACGTCGACATCGGTGCGATCGAGCCGAGCGAGGATCTCCTCCAGCTCGGCTAGCGCCTCGGCGTAACCGGCAGCGACGGCGTCGTCGCCGGGCGGAGTTCGATCGGTCATGAGTGGGTCTCCTGGACGGTGCTGGACGCCGAACCGGCGGCGAACGTGGTGACGAGCGTGTCCCCGGTGCGCAGCGTTGCCGCGTCGCGCACGGTGTGGCCGTCGGCCGTACGCGTGATCGACCAGCCGCGGGCGAGGACGTTGACCGGGTCGAGCAGGCGAACACGCGCGCCGAGCTCGTTGAGCAGGCGTTCTTCGGCGTCGAGCCGTTGCGGCGCCCGGCGCAGACGCGAGCCGAGAGCGCCGACCGTGCGGTGCGCCTCGGTCAGCGACCGGACCGATGCGGTGACCAGGCGGGCGCGACGGTGCGCGAGGCGCTCGTCGGCGCGCTCGACCGCCATCGCCGTGTGCCGGGCGATGCCGCGCCCGGCCTCGGCCAGACGCTGCTCGGCCCGCTGGACGTTGCGTTCGGCGATGCGCTGGATGCCCTCCCACGCCGACTCGGTGCGCTGCAGGTATCCCATCACGGACTCGACCAACGCCGCGGCGCACGCAGTGGGGGTCTTGAGCGCGCGGTGGGCGACCTCGTCGGCGATCGACGAGTCGGTCTCGTGACCCAACCCGGTCAGCACCGGGTACGGGCACTCGGCGATGGCCACGGCGATCGCCTCGGCATCGAACGTGGCCAGCTCGGACTTGGCCCCGCCACCGCGGATGACGACGACCACATCCAGGTCGTCGCGCCTGCCGAACGCGTTGACGGCCGCGGCGACCTCGGGCACGGCGAACTCGCCCTGCACACGGACGTCGGCGAGGCGGACCTGGAAGGCGATCCCGCTGCGCTCCAGTTCGTGGCGGAAGTCGGCCCACGCGGCGCTGTCGCGGCTGGTCACGACCCCGACACGGAGCGGCGCCGGGCTGAGCCGGCGGGCCTTGTTGGCGTCGTACAGCCCGGCGGCAACCAGCCGGCGGACGACGTCGGTGCGCTGCTGGGCAAGGTCGCCCAGCGTGAAGCGCGGGTCGATCCCAGCCATCTTCAACCCGATGGTGCCGCCGGCTGCGAAGTAGTCGAGGTGGCCGAAGATCCGCACCCGCAGCCCGTCGGCGAGGCGGAGCCGATGCTTGGCCAGCAGGGGTCGCAACCGGTTCTGTTGCGGGGCGAAGAACTGCACGTTGAGCACGGCCTTGCCCTGCTCGCCGTCCTCGACCAGCCGGAAGTACAGGTGCGGACCGCGGGCGTTCAGTCCCTGGATCTCGCCGCGGACCCACAACCCGTCGTCGAACTGGCGGCGCAGCGCACGGTTGATCGCCGCGGCGACATCGGCCACCGAGTAGGTGGCGTCGTCCAGCGCGTCCTCGAACTCGTCGCCGAAGGACAGCTGGGTCATGGTCGCAAGTCTGCCGAGCAGTGGGCGGTCGCGCGCCGGTCAGGCCCCGAGCTCGCGCACGTTGGACGGCAATGCGTCGGCGTCGTCCAACGAGTCGAGGGCGAACATCTGGCCGTCGACAGGGAGCCCGCGGCGCCGGCGAAGGTCTTCGATCTGGGTCAGCGGGCGTTCGAGCGCGCGCTTGCGCGTGGTGGCCAGCTCGTCGAAGCTGCGCGCCACGGTCTCGAACTGGCGGCGGACACGCTCGACCGTGTCGGTGTACTTGTCCCACTGCTGGTCGAACTTGCCGAGCAGCCCGAGGATCTCGTTGCTGGTCTGCTCCAGGGCGAAGTTGTCGAAGGCCTGACGGATGACCCCGAGCACGACGAACAGGGTCATCGGCGAGCACAGCACGATGCTGTCGCGCATCGCCTCGTCGATGATCGACGAGTCGGCCTCGAAGATGAACGTGCTCAGCGACTCGTTGGGAAGGAACAGCAGCACGCTGTCGACCGACGGCCGCTCGTCGGACGTCGCGTACTGACGCTTGGCCAGCTCGCGGATCCGGCCGCGTACGTCGCGCAGGAACGCGGCGCGGTGGGCCGAACGCTCGGCATCGGACGATGCGTCGAGGTACTTGAGGTAGGCGGCCATCGGGAACTTGACGTCCATGAACAGCACCTGACCCTTGGGCATCACGAACGTGAAGTCCGGGATGCCGGTCGCCTCGCCGGCCAACGCCGTGCGCTTGTGGTAGTTCAGCCCCTCGCGCAGGCCGGCAGCGCGGAGCACGTCCTCGGCGAGGCGTTCGCCCCACTGGCCGCGGGCGTTGCTGCTGGCCAAGGCCTCGCGCAGGCTGCTGGTGGTGCTGGCCAGCGCCTGGGCGACCTCGGCATGCGAGCGCAGCGAGTTGTCGACCGCCCCGAACCGCTGGGCTGTGGCCTCGTGCATCTGGGCGACGGCCGCGGTGAGCCGATCGATGTCGGTCCGCACGTTGGTCTGCACCTCGCCGAGGCGCGCCTCCATCGCGTCGTGGCGCGCCGACAGCGACTGGTCGAGCATCGCCTGGGCGGCCTGCAGGCTGTGGCCGATCTGCTCCTCGCGGCTGGCCAGGACGTGGTCGATCAGTTCCTGCTTGCCGGCCAAGGTGCGATCGATCGCCTCCTGACGCCCGGCAAGGACCTGATCGGCGACGCGGGCCTGGGACGTCAGCTGATCGCGGGCCACCGCGGCGAGCCGGTCGGCCGTGGCCTGGAACACCGCCGCGGCGCGATCGTCGGTGTATTGGCCTGCCTGGGCGACGGCGTCGAGCACGGCCGCTTCGAGCACGTGCCGGGGAACCTGCGGCGCCCGCCCGAAGCGCGTGGCCAGGAGCCAGGTGAGCCCGGCCACGGCGGCCACCAGGCAGGCGATGAGGACGGCAGTCATGTCACCATGATGGACAGAGGGTGTGACACGGTTCGCGGACCCTCGCCAACGACCCGGCAGTGGCGCGCCAACACGCAGCGTGGTGCGCACCTACACTCGCAGCGATGCCCGCCGAATCCGGCCAGGCCGGCGCCGCACGATGGCGCCACGACGCCGGCGGACTGCTCGCGGTGACCGTGGCCTTCGTCGGCGTCTACGTGGCGGCGGTGCTGACCGGTGTCGGGCAACGGGCCGACAACGTCGTCGTCCTCGCCGGGTTCGACCACCCGGATGCGTGGCTGAACGACACGCCGGTCTTGCACAGCGTGAGGCCGGTCACCGTCGCCGTCGCGTTCGCGCTGATCGTCGTCGTCACCATCCGGCGCTACGGCGCGTCCGCACTGGTGTCGACGGCGCTGTTCCCCCTGCTGGTGAGCGGTGCTGCCGAAGTCGTCAAGCGCGTCCTGCCGAGACCGGAGCTACACGGCACCTCGGCGCGCCTGCCCGTCCCCAGCTTCCCGAGCGGCCACGTCGCCACCGCGCTGGCGCTGTGGTGGGCGGCGATCGAGGTGGTGCCCGATGGCCTGCGGCGCGCCGCGATCTGGGTCGGCGCGGTGTGGGTCGTTCTGGTCACGACCACCTCGCTCACCGATCACGCGCACCGCGTCAGCGACGTGATCGGCTCGTGCCTGCTCGTCGTCGGGGCATGGATGCTTCGCCGGCTCCTCGTGCCAGGTGCCCGCACGGGCGGCGCGACCGGCCGGCGCGCCGACCGCGCCACCCAGCGCCAGCTGCGGTGGGTGGCCGTCGTCGCGGCGATCGCGGCGATCCCGGCCCTCGTCGTTGCGATGCGCCCCGCATGGCGTGCGGGCGACGTCGCGCTGCTGTCGCGCGGCTGGACGCTGGTGGGCGGGTGCCTGCTCGGCACGTCGGCCAGCGTGCTGGCGATGGCCGCACTGCTTGGTTGAGCGCACCAGCCTGCCGCGGGTCACAAGGCGATGCCCTGCACCGCTCCGGGAGGTTTGACGATGACCTGGACCACTCGATCGACGGCAACGGCGCCATCCGGCCCGACCGACAGCTGGACGACCCGCGCCGCGGTGCCGAACTGGTGGGCTTGCAGCGCCAGCAGCGTCGAGCCGTCGGCGCCCGGAGCCGTCCCTCGCCGCGCCCGCCTCGATCGACTTCGCGTCGCCGTGGATCTGGGCGAGCCGGCGCGCAGCGCGGTGGCGCAGGCGTTGGACGCCAGCCGCCATCTCGTGTCGGCGACTCGCCCGGCCGGGGCGATCGCCACGGTGACCGGCACGGCCGACAGCCTGGCCCTGCTCGACGCGGCCGGCCAACCGTGGCGCAACCGACGGTTCGCCACGAACCCCGCCGACCTGGATGCACTGGTCGAGATCCTCGACGGGATCGCCGTCGGGCAACGGCTGGTCGACCTTCCGTCGGGCACCGGACGGGCCGCGCTGGGGCCGGTGGTGTCGTTCACCTTGGGCACCGAATCGGGCGGGACGGCACGCCCGCTGGCGCCACACGGCGAGCGCCTCGCCGCCGGCACACCGATCACGCTGTCGTTGCGCAACACGTCCGACGGCGAGGTGTTCGCCTGGTTGTTCGACGTCGGTGTCTCCGGCCGGTCCTCGCTGGTCACCAACGCCGGGCGCAGCGGGACCCGGCTCGGCCCTCGCGGGTCGGCCCGACGACTCGATCGACATCTGGCGCCCGGCCGAGCGGCTGTTCTGGCCGCCAGACGTGCCGGCAGGCGTGCCGGCTGACGGCACCGTCGGCGCCGCGGCGCGCCCGGAGTCGCTCGTCGTGCTGAGCGCCGACCGGCGAGGCGACCTCGGCGCGCTGGTCTCGCCACCACCGACCGCCGACGTGGCACGCCGCGCCGGGCGATCCGCGCTCGACGCCGTGCTCGACGAGGTTCGCCTCGGGACGCGCCAGGCCCGCGCCGCCGGCCGAGGCAACCCGTTGCGCTACCGGGTCGACCTGATCGAGTTCTTCCTCACCCCGACCGCCCCCTGAGCCCACGCCCGCCTGGCCGGCCGGGCCCGGGTGGGCTCGCCGCACAGGCCGTGCGGCGCCGTAATCTCGCACACCGATGAGCGACACCGCGTCGGCCTGGGCACCGCTGCGCAGTCGGATCTTCCGGGCGCTGTTCGTCGCCCAGCTGGTCTCCAACCTCGGCTCGCTGATGCAGACCGTCGGGGCCGCCTGGCTGATGGGCGACCTTGGCGGCTCGCGATCGCTCGTGGCGCTGACGCAGGCGATCATCTTCGTCCCGGTCGTGCTGATCGGCATCCCGGCCGGCGTGATGGCCGACCTGTTCGACCGCCGCCGGCTGCTGATCTTCACCCACCTGGCGACGCTCCTGGTCGCCGGTGTGATGGCGCTGATGACCTTCACCGGGTCGATGACGCCGAACCTGGTGCTGTGGCTGACGTTCGCGCTGGGGTTCTTCTCCGCGCTGATCGCCCCGGCGTGGGCCGCGATCCAGCCCGACCTGGTGCCCAAGGAGCAGTTCGCCCAGGGCGTCGCGTTGAGCGCGATGACGTTCAACGTGGGCCGAGCCGTCGGGCCGGCGCTGGGCGGTCTGATCATCGCCGCAGCCGGTCCGGGATGGGTGTTCCTGATCAACGCGATCTCGTTCGTCGGCACGATGCTGGTGCTGTGGTGGTGGAAGGAACCGCCGGTCTCGGTGGGTGACGCGCCGGCCGAGCGGTTCTCCGGCGCGATGGTCGCCGGGCTGCGCTACTGCGCCAACTCGCCGCTGATCCGCGGTGTGCTGGCCCGGGTGTTCATCCTGATGCTGCCCGGCGTCGCCGTGTCGACCCTGATGCCGATCGTCGTGCGCGGCCCGCTGCACTGGAGCGCGGCCGGATACGGCATCCTGCTCGGCTGCTTCGGCGTGGGTGCGACGATGGCCTCGGTCCTGCGACCGAGGGTGATCCGCATCCTGCACCCCGACGCGATCATGGTCGCCGCGGCCGCCGCCGTGGTGACGATGCTCCTGGTCCAGGGGTTCGTCACCAACCGCCTGATCGTCGCCGTCACCTTGCTGTGCGGCGGGTTCGTGTGGAGCCTCGCGGTGACGACCAGCAACGTGGCCGCCCAGGCGGCGATGCCGGCGTGGGTGCGCGCCCGCGGGATGGCGCTGTACACGCTGGTGCTCACCGGCGCGGTCGCCGTCGGCGGCACCGTGATCGGGGTGATCGCCAACGGCAACCTGGGGCTGGCCCACGTGCTCGCCGCGATCGCCGCAGGGCTCGGCGGTTTCGCCGGGCTGCGGTGGCCGCTGACGTGGGCCCAGGTGCCGGACCTGACGCTGGTGCCGGGCGAGGCGCCGATCGTGGCGATGGAGCCCGGCCACGACGACGGGCCGGTGTTGGTCACGGTGACCTACCTGGTCCCGGCGGCGCGGCTGACCGATTTCGGCGACGTGATGGGGTTGGCCGAGCGGCACCGCCGGCGAACCGGCGCGTTCCGCTGGCGCCTGTACCGCGACCTCGCCGAACCCGACCGGTTCGTCGAGACGTTCCTCGTGGCGTCGTGGGCCGAGCACCTGCGCCAGCACCACCGCACCACCGTCGGCGCGACCGAGCTGCTGGCGCGGATGAAGTCGTTCGTCCACCCGCGCAGCGTCGGGCCAGGTCACTACCTCAGCGCGACCAGCGAGCACGGCATGGACCCGCACCTGCCGGACATCCCCGACGAGCAGTTCACCAGCGAGGAGATCGGCGAGTAGCGGCCCACACGCCGCTCGCCGCTCACGGGTGTGCCCCCGGCAGGCGGCGGTAGCGTCGCCGGAATGTCCGCCGGCCGCCCCCGCCACGCCGTCCAGTCACTCCCCGCCTACCGCCCGGGCAAGGCCGCCTCGCAAGCCGAGCTGGAGCACGGGATCACCAACGCGATCAAGCTCGCCTCGAACGAGAACCCGCTGCCGCCGCTGCCGTCGATCGTCGACGCGGTCAGTGCCGCGGCCCGCGGCGCGAACCGGTACGCCGACCATCGGGCGACGGCGCTGCGGGCGCGCTATGCGACGTCGGTCGGGGTCGACCCGGCGATGGTCACGGTCGGGTGCGGCAGCGTCGGCCTGCTCCAGCAGGTGGCCCTCACGTACTTCGACCCGGGCGACGAGGTCGTCTACCCGTGGCGCTCGTTCGAGGTCTATCCCGTGTACACCCGCCTGATGAGCGCGGTCGAGGTCACCGTCCCGTTGACCGCCGGGCACGCCTTCGACCTTGAGGCGGTCGTCGCCGCGGTGACGCCGGCGACGAAGGCGATCCTGCTGTCGACGCCGAACAACCCGTCGGGAACGGCGCTGAGCACGGCGCAGATGGGCGCGATGCTCGAACGGATCCCGTCCGAGGTGATGGTCGTGATCGACGAGGCGTACCGCGAGTTCCTCGACCCGGCGCTCGGCGACCCGATCGCCGACCTGCTGCCCCGGTTCGCCAACGTCGTCGTCACGCGGACGTGTTCCAAGGCCCAGGGCATGGCCGCGATCCGGCTCGGCTACCTGGTCGCCCACCCGGACGTCGTGGCGATGATCGACCGCACGCTGTTCCCGTTCGCGGTCAACGGCATGGCCCAGGCGGCGGGTCTCGCGGCGCTCGACGCGGCCGGCGAGATCGCCGCACGCGTCGCGGACATCGTCACTGAGCGCGAGCGGGTGCTGGCCGAACTGCGCGGCCTGGGGTGGACCATCCCGGATCAGCAGGCCAACTTCGTCTACCTCCCCCTCGGCGCACACACCGATGCGATCTATGTGGCGATGGAGCGGCGCGGCGTCGTCACCCGCCCGTTCAGCGGTGAGGGCATCCGCGTCACGATCAGCACGCCGCAGGAGAACGATCGCTGGACGCGGACGCTCGCCGAAGCCGCCGCGGAGTGCGGCGTCAGCCCGTTCTGAGCAGCGCACCCGGGACACGCCGGCGCACGGAGACACCGGCACCCGTGCCCCACCCGTGCCGCGCGGCTACTGCCCGGTGAACGTGCGGTAGCTGGCGACCAGCTGGGTGCGGTTGGTGCAGCCGACCTTGACGAACACGTGGGCGAGGTGGCTCTCGACCGTGCGGCGCGAGACGACCAGTTCGCCGGCGATCTCGGCGTTGGTCATGCCAGCGGCGGCGTGGACGACCACGGCCTGCTCGGACGGTGTCACCGACTCCCAGCCGACCCGGCCACGGGCGTGGCCGCGCCGTGGCTTCATCGACAACCCGCCGTCGCGCAGGCCGGCGCGCAGCATGCGGTGCAGCTGTTCGGCGCCGAGCTGGTCGTAGATCGCGAACGCCTCGCGCGCCCAGCGCCGGGCGTCCGCGACGCGGCCGTGACCGGCGGCGAGCAGGGCGGCGTCGTGTAGCGCCTGCGCCGCGGCCGGACGATGCTGGCCCTCGAGCAATGCCGCCGCGCTGCCGGCGATCGATGCCGGTTCGTCGTGTGCCAGCCCGGCGCACCACGCACCGACGGCGGCGCTGACCGGCGAGCGGTCGCGCTCGCCCAACGCGGCCGAGGCGTCGACGATCCGCCGGACCGCCCCGTCGTTGCCGGCGGCGCGCAGCACACGGCAGGCCAGCGGGCCGGAGGCCAGCAGCAGCGCCGGAGCCCCGGCGTCCAGGACACGGCCGACCAGCAGCTCGAGCAACAACGCCGCCTGCGCCGCCTGCCCGCGGTGCGCGGCGATCGTCGCCGCGGCGTGGACCATCCACTGCACGCCGGGCGCGCCGGGCGTGCCGAGGTCCGGTGCCGCGGCGACGGCGCGGTCGGCACCGGCGCTGTCGCCGCGGGCGTCGAGGATCAGCGCGGTGAGGGCGTACGGCCAGAACCCACCGACGGCCAGGTCGGCTTCCTCGGCAGCGCCGCCGCCGGCCTCGGCCTCGGCCAGCGCATCGTCCCAGTCGCCCCGGCGATACAGCGCGAGGGCCGTGGCGAACTGCAGGAACGGTGGTGCCCAGCGCGGCAGCCGACCGCCGGACGCGACCCCGCGCAGCAACCTGATCGCCGCGGTCGGGTCGCCACCGAGGTCCAGGCTGAGCGCCTCGGAGACCGTCGCCGAGATCGACGTCACCGCCCCGGCGGTGGTCGCCGCGACACGCCGGGCCAGCCGGGCACAGTCGACGCTACGGGCGAACTCGCCGGCGATCCCGTGCAGGTACGAACGCGTCGTCGCCGTGCCGACTTCACGATCGGCGGTGATCGGGGCCGGTGCCGCCTCGACCCACGCCAGCAGGGCGCCGGCCGATGCCGTCTGGCCGACCGTCATCCGCAACTGGGCGAGCTCGGCGACGGACGTGACGAAGTCGGGGTCGTCCGGCGAACCGGCCTCGTGCAAGTTGGCGACCTCCCAGCCGGCAAAACGGGCCTGGACCTCGCCCAGGTGCCCGGCCAGCGCCAGCGCCGTCCCCAGCGTGCGGTCGGCGGCACGTTCCTCGTACAGCCCGCGACCGCGGACCACGTCGGCGACCTCGTTCGACCGGCCGGCCTCGATCAGCGCCGTCGCGGCCTCCAGCGTGCGCTCGGTGTTGGCCGCGTCGCCCACCGCCAGCGCGCCAAGCCCGGCGAGCAGCAGATCGGCCGCGGCCGACGGGTTCGCCGGCCGGGCCGCGCGCCCAGCGCGCACGACCCGTGCCGCGTCGTCACCGGCCAACGGTCCGTCCAACGCGTCGACCAGCGCGGCCGTGCGCGCCGCCGCCGCCGGATCGGCACACAGTTCGTCGAGCGCCCGCTGGCGCCACGTGTCGACCAGCGCGTCGGGCGTCCAGCGGAGCACCGCATCGCGGAACAGCTGATGGGCGTACGCCAGCCCCTGGCGATGCTCGACGAACGTCCCGATCGCCAGGAGGGCCTCGACCTCGTCGGTCAGCTGGGCGATCGGTTGGCCGGTGACCCGGGCCAGCTCGGCCGTGGTGAACCCGCTCGGCAGCACGGCAGCGGCGGCGAGCGTGCGGTTGGCGCTGGGCACGGCGAGCAGGATCGGCTCGACCACTGCCGCGGCGAGCGCCGGCTCGGTGACGGTGCCGCGCGCCGCACCGCGTTGGATCGTGTCGTCGCGTTGGATCGTGTCGACGCGTTGGATCGTGCCATCGCGTTGGATCGTGTCGACGCGTTGGATCGTGTCGACGAGCCGATGGGCGAGGAACGGATTGCCACCGGCCGCACGCAACCGCTCGGCCCACGACGCGTCGGGTGCCCGTCCGAGGCGAGCCCGGGCGAGCTCGTCCACCGCGGCCTGGGTCAACGGCTCCAGGTCGACCGCCGTACCGCGGCCGGCGGCGTGCGCGGCCAGATGACGAAGCCCCGGCGGCACCGGGTGGTGGCGCGCGGCGGTGGCCAGCAGCACACCCGCGGTGCGTGCCCGGCGGGCGATCGCCCGGAGCACGTCCAGGCTGGCGTCGTCGGCCCAGTGCACGTCGTCGGCGACCAGCACCACCGGCGCCGCGGCGGCGAGCCGTTCGATCCGCGCCAGCGTGTCGCCCACCGGATCGCCGTCCGGGTCGAGCGGGCCGACCAGCGCCGTGGCCACCGACAGCGTCCTGCGGCGATCGCTCTCGTCAGCGGCGACCTGCAGCACGGTCGTGTCGGCCGGCGCGGCGGCGCACACATGGCCGAGGATGGCCGTCTTGCCGATGCCGGCGACCCCCGTGACATGCAGATGCGACCCGCTGCCCGAGGCCAACCGCCCGAGCGCGCGCTCGACCAGCGCACACTCCGCCGCCCGCCCGACGAGCGCCCCGAGCACGCCGTTCAGGTTAGCCACGGCCGCCGACACGGTCCGGGTGTACGGCTCCCGGTGGGCCACAATGACCGGGTGAACGCTCGCCCGTACGTGTACGTCGCCGGTCCGTTGTTCGACGAGGGCGAGCGGTGGTGGGTCGAGCAGCTCGACGCGCAGATCGCCGCCGCCGGGTTCGACACGTTCCTGCCCCACCGGGACAACCCGGACAAGACCGCCAACAACATCGACGAGATCTTCGCCAACGACCGCGGCGCGATCGACCGCTGCGACCTCGTCGTCGCCAGCCTCAACGGGCGCGAGACCGACGACGGCACGGCATGGGAGCTGGGCTACGCCTTCGCCAAGGGCAAGTGGCTGATCGGGCTGTACACCGATTGGCGGACCCGCTTCGCCGACGAGGTCGTCAACCTGATGATCGGCCGTTCGATCCACCGCCTGGTGCGCTCGCGCGCCGAGCTGGACGACGCGCTCGCCGAGTGGCGCGCCGCGCAGCGCATCGTGCCGGCCGAGGGGTGAGTGCCCTGCGCAGCCGGATGCGCGTCAGGTGAGCATGCCGGCCTCGCCGGCGTGGACCTGGGCGGCGTAGGCACCGTCGAGGGCGAGCAGTGCCTCGTGGGTGCCCTGCTCGACGATCACGCCGTCCTCGAGCACCACGATCCGGTCGGCGTGGCGCACCGTGGTGAGCCGGTGGGCGATGACCAACGCGGTGCGACCGTCGAGCGCTTCGTCGAGCGCCGCTTGGACGTGCGCCTCGTTCTCGTTGTCCAGGTGGCTGGTCGCCTCGTCGAGGATGATCATCGCCGGGTTCTTCAACAGCAGCCGGGCGACCGCGAGGCGTTGCTTCTCGCCGCCGCTCAGGCGGTATCCGCGGTCGCCGACCATCGTGTCGTACCCGTCGGGCAGGGCCCTGATGACATCGAGGATCCGCGCCCGCCGGCACGCCTCGTCGAGGTCGGCGAGGGTCGCGTCCGGGCGGGCGTAGCGCAGGTTGCTGCCGATCGACTCGTGGAACAGGTGCGGGTCCTGGCTGACGACGCCGATCGCGGCGCGCAACGACTCCAGCGTGAGGTCACGCACGTCGTGCCCATCGACCAGCACGGCACCGCCGGTGACGTCGTACAGGCGCGGGATCAGCGCGGCGAGGGTGGTCTTGCCCGACCCGGACGCGCCGACGAGCGCGACCGTCTCGCCCGGCTCGATGCGCAGCGACACGCCGCGCAGCACGTCGTGGTCGGGGTCGGCGCCGACGACGGCGGCGGGCGCTTCGAGGGAGGGCACGGTGACGTCGCGGCCGGCCGGATAGCGGAACACGACGTCGCGCATCTCGATCGCCCCGCGCGGGTCGACCAGGTCGATCGCGCCCGGCCGGTCACGGATCGCCTCGGGCGCGTCGAGCACTTCGAAGACGCGCTCGAAGCTGACCATCGCCGTCATCAGATCGACCCGGGCGTTGGTCAGCCCGGTTAGCGGCTGGTAGATGCGCGTCACCATCGTCGCCAGGGCGACCAGCGTGCCCGTGGTGATCGTGCCGGCGACCACCAGATGGGCGCCGATGCCGTACACCGCGGCCGCGCCGAGTGCGCCGACCAGGCCGAGCGCGACGAAGAACACCCGCCCGTACATCGCGTGGCGCACACCGCTCTCGCGCACGTTGGCCGCTCGATTGGAGAAGATGCGGGTCTCGTCGGCGCTGCGCCCGAACAGCTTGACGAGTTGGGCGCCGGCGACGTTGAACCGCTCGGCCATCTGCGAGTTCATCTCCGCGTCCCAGGTCATCTGGTCGCGGGAGATCTGCTGCAACCGCCGGCCGATGCGCTTGGCCGGGACGATGAACAACGGCAGCACCACGAGCGTGAGCAGGGTGAGACGCCACTCGAGGGCGAGCATCGCCGCGAGGGTCGTGACGAGCACGACGACGTTGCTGACCGCGCTGCCGAGCGTGGTGGTGACGGCGTTCTGCGCGCCGACGACGTCGTTGTTCAACCGGCTGGTCAACGCACCGGTCTGGGTGCGGGTGAAGAAGGCGATCGGCATCCGCTGGACCTTGGCGAACAGGGCGACGCGCAGGTCGTAGATCAAGCCCTCGCCGATGCGCGCGCTGAAGTAGCGCTGGACGATCGCCAGCCCCGCGTCGGCCACGGCGGTGAGCACGACGATGACGGCCAGCCAGGTGATCTGGCCGCGGTCGCGGTTGGGGATCGCCGTGTCGATGATCCGCTTGAAGGCGAACGGTGGCACCAGCATCAGCAGCGCGTCGACCAGGATCGCCGTGAGGAAGCCGGCGATCATGCCGCGGAACGGGCGGGCGAACTGCCAGGCGCGGCGCACCCCGGCGCGCTCCAGCTTGCGGCCGCGCACCGCGTCCGCGTCGTTGCGCGGCATCATCGAGTGCGGGCCCATTCGCATGGAGGTGAGGATACGGCGACGCCCGCCGAGCCGATCGGGCACCGTACGCTGGCCCACCGATGCGCCGCCGCCCTGCCCTGCTCGCCCTGCTCCTGCCCGTCTGCGTCGCCTGGTCGACCACCGGTACCGGCCCAGCGACGACTCCCGCGACGACCGCCGCGACTGGCGCGACTGGCGCGACGACTCCCGCCGCGACCGCACCCGCGGCCACGGGCCCGGCGACGACGCCCGCGACGAGCCCGGTGACGACGCCGGTCGCCGCGCCAGCGCTGAGCTGGACGCCGATCGGCGACCGGCTTGACGAGGCCCACCTGCAGGTGCCGCTCGACGGCGCCGACCCGAGCGCCGGCACGGCCGTGCTGTACCTGGTGCGCCACCGCGCGGACAGCAGCAAACGGATCGGCTCGCTGCTCGTCAACCCTGGCGGTCCCGGCGCAGGCGGCAGCTATCTGGCGACCGATGCCGAGGGGATCTACAGCGCCTCCCTGCTCGACGCGTTCGACATCGTCGCCTGGGACCCGCGCGGCACCGGCAGGTCGACGCCGGCGATCGACTGCGTGGACGACGCCGACGTCGACTCGTACTACGACCTCGACATCACGCCGGACGACGCCGCCGAGGTCGAGGCGATCCGCGCCTCGGCCAAGAAGTTCGCCGCGGCGTGCGTCGCCCGCAGCGGATCGTTCATGCGCTACATGGGCACGAACGAGAGCGCCCAGGACATCGACCGCATCCGCCAGGCCCTCGGCGAGGCGAGGATCAGCTACTTCGGCTTCAGCTACGGCAGCGAGTTGGGCGCGACGTGGGCGACG
>CAZMHG010000016.1:0-5895 GCA_964565975.1 uncultured Ilumatobacteraceae bacterium
CCGGCGTCGGCTCGCACGGGCCCGGCTTCTACCGCGACCCGCGCTACCCGGCCCGCCTCGCCGAGTTCAACCGCCGTCTGCACGCCGCGGGCGCGGTCGTCAGCGTGCAGATGGTCCAGCAGGGCGGCATGCCGAGCGCACCGTCGGCGACCTTCAGCGGCTATGCCGACCACCGCATCGCCCACGCGTTGGACGCCGACGAGGTCGGCTGGTTGGTGCGTGAGTACGCCGAGTCGGCGGCCATCGCGCTGGACGCCGGAGCCGACGCGATCGAGATCCACGCCAACCACGACGACGTCGTGCAGTGGTTCCTGTCGCCGGTGACGAACCTGCGCACCGACGCCTACGGCGGCGGTTTCGACAACCGGCGCCGGTTCCTGCGCGAGATCTGCACGTCGATCCGCGAGGCCGCCCCCCGCCCGTTCACCTTCGGTCTGCGCCTGAACATGGACGAGATGATCGACGGTGGCTACGGCATCGACGAGTGCCAGCGCCTGATCGCCGCGTTCACCGCGGACGGCACGGTCGACTACTTCAGCCTGGACGTCGGCGGCAACTGGGACGCGCCGAGCTACATCCCGATCCCGTGGTACGAGGACGCCCAGTGGGCCGGCCTGTGCGGGCAGGCCAAGCAGGCGACGCACCTCCCCGTGGTCTACGCCGGGCGAGTGCGTACCGTGGCCCAGGCCGAGGCCGTGCTCGCCGCCGGCCAGGCAGACCTGGTGGCCATGGCCCGGGCGACGATGGCCGACCCACAGGTCGTCGACAAGGCCCGCGGCGTGGTCGCCGAGCCGCAGCGCCCGTGCATCGGGCTGAACGAGTGCATCCATCGCAAGCAGGTCGAAGGGCTGCGCTACGCCTGCGGTGTCAGCGTGAGCTTCGCCCGCGAGGCGGAACTGGCCGGCGCTCCCACGCGCACGTCCTCACCCCGCCGCGTGCTGGTCGTCGGCGCCGGGCCGGGAGGCACCGAGTTCGCCGCGCAGTGCGCCGAGCAGGGCCACGAGGTGGCGCTGTGGGAGCGCGGTGCAGCAGTCGGCGGGGCGTTGGCCGTCGCTGCGCTGGCCCGCGGCAACCGCACCTATGGCGACTGGATCGAGTGGCAGACCGCACGCCTGGCGCGCCTCGGCGTCGACGCCCAGTTCGGCCGTGCGGCCACCGCCGCCGACGTCCTTGGCGCCGAGGCGGACGTGGTGCTGTGCGCCACGGGCGCGACACCGCGGATCCCGCCGATCCCTGGCGTCGACGCGCCGCACGTGTTCACCGCAGCGGCAGCGCTGAAGGGCGAGGCCACGCTCGGTCCACGGGTCGCGGTGATCGCCGAGGACGACGGCCCCGCGCAGCTGTCGGTCAGCGACCACCTGGCCGGCCTCGGTCACCAGGTGACGCTGATCCACCAGTCGATCGCGCCGGCGCCGCTGGTCGGCAAGTACTCCAACGGCGGCATGCTCGCCCGGCTGATCGACGGCGGCGTGCAGTTCGTCCAGATGGCCCGCGTCGTCGGCATCGACGGTGGGCGGTTGGACCTGGCCGCGTCGTACGGGTCACGGCGTTGGAGCATCGACGGGTTCGACTCGGTCGTGCTGGTGTGCGGCTCGATCCCGAACGACACGCTGTTCCGTGAGCTGAAGCACCGTCACCCTGCCGTGCACCTGCTGGGCGACGCGTTCGCACCGCGCCGGATGGTCTTCGCCACTCGCCAAGCGTTCGAGCTGGCCCGCACCCTGCTGTAGTCAGGCGAGCGCGGCCACCTGCCCGGCGGCTGCCTGGTTGCCGGGCAGGCCGGTGGAGACACCAGTGACGGCAAGGGTGTAGCCGGCCAGCGGCTGCGCGGCACGCCCTGCGGCGTCGAGCTTGTGCCGCGAGGTGGTGACGTACATCGTTGCCAGGTCGTCGCCCCCGAACGCCGGGCACGTCGGGCAGGTGACGGGCAGGGCGATGTCGGCCAGGTGCGCGCCGTCGGGCGCATGGCCGCGGACCACGCCCCCACCGAACAGGGCGAACCAGACGTTGCCGTCGGCGTCGAGCGTCAGCCCGTCGGGTCGCCAGCTGTCGTGCTCGACCACGGCAAACGTGCGGCGATCGTGCACGTCACCGGTGGCCACGTCGTAGTCGAACACGTCGACCCGACCGGTGCGGGTGTCGATGTAGTACATCCGTTCGCGGGCGACGTCCCAGTCCAGCCCGTTCGACAGCGAGACCTCGTTGGCGATGGTGTGCAGGCCACCGGCGTCGAGCCGGTACAGCGCCGACGTCGCGCGCGAACCGTCGAGCGCCATCGTGCCGAACCACACTCGCCCCGCCGGGTCGGCCTTGCCGTCGTTGATCCGGTTGGACGGCAGCCCGCTCTCCACGCGCAGGCTGCCGAGGCACGCGCCCGTGCCGTCGATCCGCCACAGCTCGCCGCCGATGCCGGCGACGCGATCGTGTGTGCCGGCGATCGGCACGGCGAACCCGACCGGCGCGGTGGTGGTGATCGTTCGCTGGTCGCCGGTGTCGGCGTCGGCCTCGTGGATCAGCCCGGCGTCGATGTCGACCCAGCTGAGCACGTGTCGCTCGGCGTTCCAGAACACGCCCTCACCCAGCTCGCACTGCGCGTGGTACGGGCTGTCGATCTGTATCGAGTTGCTCACCGGGCCAGTCTGGCGCAGCCGGGCCTGTCAGCGGGACAGGTAGCCGGCGTCCACGGCCAGGGCGTGGCCAACGGTGAACGAGGCTGCGTCGCTGCACAACCACAGGGTGGCTGCGGCGATCTCCTCGGGGGTGCCGAACCGGCCGAGCAGGCTCAGCCGGTCGGCGGTGTCCTGCGGGTCGCGCCCGCGCCGCGCCAGCGCGCCGCGCAGCATCGGCGTGTCGATCGACCCCGGGCAGATCGCGTTGACCCTGATGCCGGCCTTGGCGTAGTCCACCGCCGCGGCGCGCGTGAGGCCCAGGACACCGTGCTTGGACGCGGTGTACGCCGGCTGGTTGGCCTGCGGGCGGAACGAGTTGGTGCTGGCGATGTTGACGATCGACCCGTGAAACTCGCCGCGCTTGGGTTGGGCGAGCATCGCGAGGATCTCGTACTTCATGCTCAGGAACGCGCCGCGGAGGTTGATCGCCTGCATCCGGTCGAAGTTCTCCGGCGTGCACTCGTGCAGGGGGACCATCTCGTTCTCGATCGCCGCGGCGTTGACCGCGGCGTCGATGCGCCCGAAGCGCTCGACCGTCAGCGCCACGGCGGCTTCGACCGACTCGGCGTTGCTCACGTCGGTGCGCACGAACACACACGACGCACCCGGTCGGGCCGCAGCCGCGGCCACCCGCGAGTCCTCGCCACCGGCCTCGTCGATGTCGGCCAGCACGACATCCGCCCCGGCGCGGGCGAAGGCGACGGCGATCGCCCGGCCCATCCCGCCGCCGGCGCCGGTGACGAAGGCGACGTCACCGTCGAAGTTCGGCTGCATGTTCCCCATCGGTGTGGTCCCCTCGCTCGTGGCAAACCTGCGCGTCTTCTGCGCAGTTGTTGTACTTCGTCTCTAGAAACTACCCGCACCCGCACGACGGCACCCAGCCACCGGACGCGCCGAAGGCCGGCCACCACAACCCGGGTGGGCTGCGACGGCCGGCCTTCGCTGGTCGGTCCGGACCGAGGTCCGGTCAGATCAGGTGAGCGGCTGGATCAGACGCCCCACAGCTTCTTGAAGTCGGCTTCCATCGTCGGCGGGTTCCAGTCGCCACCGGCGTCGCTGATCCGCTTGGCCTCTTCGGGCGTGGTGACCAGGTACGTCGGCAGGGCGGCAGCAGTGCGCTCCTCGTCCAGCGGCATGCCCAGGCTCAGGCGGGCGGCCGCATCGACGAGCAGCCAACCGACATAACCCTTCGGGTCGGCCGACCAGGCGCCCATCGTGCCGGCGACGATCTCGTCGAGGTCGAACTTGGAGAAGTCCTGACCGTAGACCGTGACCTGCTTGAGCAGACCGGCGTCCGACAGGGCGCTGGTCAGGCCGGCGGGCAGCGAACCGAACGAGTTGAACACGTAGTTGATGCTCGGGTCCTTCTGCAGCGCCGCAGCCACGAGGCTGGGCACCTTGCCGCCGACCAGGTCGTCGATCGTGACGTCGAGGTCGGTGGCCTTGCAGGTCGGGCAGTTCTTGGCCAGCTCGGCCTTGTACGCGTCGGTCTCGGCCTTCAGCACGGCGAACTGCGAGATGCTGACGACGAGCACGTTGGCTGCGCCGTTCGAGTCGACGATCGCCCAGTCGGCCATCAACGGGCCGGTCTTGTTGACGAAGCTCTCGTCACCGAACTGCGTGTAGACGTTGTTGTCCGCGCTGGGCAGCTCGCCGGCCTGGTAGGCGCTGAGGATCTTGATGCCCTTGGCCTTGGCGGCCTCGGCCTGATCCTTGTAGAGGCTGAGCGACTCGCCGGAGCTGGCGATGAAGTCGGCACCCTTGTCGATGGCCTGCTGGAACGCGTCGGCCGGCGTGGCGCTCTTCGACGGGATCACGAGCAGGTCCCAGCCGAGCGCCGCGGTGGCGGCCTTGATGCCGACGGTCTCGTACGGGCAGGACTCCAGCTCGCACTCCAACCAGGCGAACGTCTTCTTCTCCGGCTTGCCGGTGAGCGGCTTGGTGACGCCGATCGGCTGGTTCGGGTCGCTGTACTGGGCGACCACGGCCTTGGCGGCTTCGAGACCGGAGGTGGCCCCTGCGGTGCCCGCCGTCGTCCCTGCCGTGGTGCCGGCGGTCGTCGCCGCGGTCGTGCTCTGGGTGGCGCCGACGTTGCTGTGCGTTCCAGCGACGGCGGCCCCGACCAGCGCGACCGCTGCCAGGTTCCGGAACTTCTTCATTGATCCCCCTTCGGATGCCCGGAACGCGTCTCGCTCCGAGTGACGGCAGCATAGATTATTGACACTGACAACAGTTTGCTAGTTTGCGACAAAGGGGGAAGCAACTGTGGTCCAGGGGACTGAACGCGCGAGCACGCTCCGCATCGAACACCTGTCCAAGACGTTCCCTGGGCAGCGCGCCCTGAACGACGTCTCGTTGGACATCGCGCCGGGCGAGGTGCATGCCCTCGTCGGCCAGAACGGTTCGGGCAAGTCGACACTGATCAAGATCCTCGCCGGCTATCACCAGCCCGACCCGGGCGCCGGCGAGGCCTGGGTCGACGGCACGCCGCTGACGCTCGGCGATGGCCAGGCCGCGGCCGAGGCCGGCATCCGCTTCGTCCACCAGGACCTCGGGTTGGTCGGTCTGGTCAGCGCCGTCGAGAACATGGCGTTGGGCGCCGGGTATCGCACCGGCCGCGGCCGCCGCATCCGTTGGCGCGACGAGACCCGCCGGGCGCGTGAGGCGCTGGACCGTCTGGGCATGAGCCACATCGACGTCAAGGCGCCCGTGTCGACGCTCGCCCCGTCGCAGCGCACTGCCGTGGCAATCGCCCGCGCCCTGGTCGGCTGGGAGGACGGCGCCAGCCTGCTGGTCCTCGACGAGCCGACCGCCACCCTGCCGGGCGACGACGTCAACCGCCTGTTCGAGGTGGTCCATCGCCTCAAGGAGCGCGGCGTCTCGATCCTGTACGTCTCGCACCACCTCGACGAGGTGTTCGAGCTGGCCGACCGGGTGACCGTGCTGCGCGACGGCCGCAAGGTCACCACCGCGCCGGTGAGCGAGCTGGGCACGCCCAGCTTGATCGAGCTGATCGTCGGCCACCAGATCGAGCTCGGTACCGCCACCGAAGCGATGCTCGACACCACACCGCTGCTCGAGATCCGCGGCCTGTCCGGCGGCACGGTCAAAGGCGTCGACCTGATCGTCGGCGCCGGCGAGATCGTCGGCATCGCCGGGATCACCGGCTCGGGGCGCGAGCACATCCTCGGCATGCTCACCGGGCAGACCCCGCGCGCCGACGGCA